>JABMQX010000691.1 GCA_013203085.1 bacterium
GAGTTTCCTCCATGAGGGCATTCGCAAAACGCTCCGCCTGGCACACCGCAGGATGTGGCCGCTCCTCGCAAAGCTCATTGCTCTGGCTCTCTTCCCTGCAACTCTCTTCCTGAAACGCAGAAAAAAAGCTCGAGCTGGCGAAAACCTATCCGACCTTGTCCTCGATTGGTATTTCAATCCTGTTCGACACTATTATCGGCCGGGGGAAATCCGCCAGCTTTTGGAGCAAGAGGGCCTCATCATCGAAAAATTCCTCCCCGCCTCCGGCAGATTTAACAGCACCTCAAACTTCATCTTCAAAGCCAAGCTCGTCGGTGACACGCCCTCAACCTCGAAACAAGAAAACTCGACTGCCCCCGAGAATCGAATCCCTGAAAAAGGCTGCCCATGAAAGTCGTCCTCTTGATTCCACCCGGAGGATACTACGCTCAGCGATGGCGACACAAAGTGTTGCCGCCGCCTCTGGGGCTGGCCTATCTGGGCACGGTTCTCGTCCAGAACGGTATCGAGGTGGAGATCATAGATGCGCACCTTCGGAGACTATCCTGGGGGGCACTCGCCGAAAGGCTCCGCCGCGCCGGACCAAACATCGTCGGGGTGAGCTTTACGACTGAGACGCGATTCCGCGGATTTCACGCCATCAACGTCGCCAGGAGGGCCCTTCCCCGCGCCCTTATTGTCGCAGGCGGCCCTCACGCCTCCCTAACTGCGAAGGATACGCTGAAACACCTTCCCGCTCTCGACGTCATCGTCCGGGGTGAAGGAGAATATACTCTTCTGCAGCTTGCCGAAGCGTTGTCCCGACGGGATGATCTCAGTTCCATTGCCGGAATCTCCTTCCGGCGCGCGGGCAGCGTCATTCACAATCCGCCACGAGAGCCGATTCACGATATAGACCTGATTCCAGTGCCGGATCGCCGCCTGCTCCGTTTGCGTGAATATAATTTTCTGCTCGACGTGCCCGGTAAGGGAAGGAGACCTGCCGCGACCCTTATCACAAGCCGGGGATGCCCCTTTGGTTGCATCTTCTGCGCCTCCAGCGCGCTGTGGGGGAAAAGGGTTCGCACTGCCTCGCCCGAGAAGGTCCTCGAGGAACTCAGCCACATCATCGAAGCCTATGGCATCCGCGCTTTCTGGTTCCTCGACGATACTTTCACTGTGAACCGAGAAAGAGTCGAGCGAATTTGCGAGCTGATTCTCAAGGAACGACTGGATATTGACTGGTTCTGCGAGGCACGTGTGGACACGGTTGACGAGGATCTCCTTCGCAAAATGCGCGAAGCGGGGTGCTGCCGAATCGGATTCGGGGTCGAGTCCGGCTCAGAAACGGTCCTCTCTCGTCACATTGCCAAACCCATACACATTAGCAAGGTCAGAGAACTGGCTTCTTGTTGCAGCCGCCTCGGAATTGTCGCCCATCCCTTTTTCATCCTCAGCCACCCGGGCGAGACTTACGGCGACGCGCGAAAGACCTTCTCTCTCATCCATGAGCTCGAGAAAGACCACCAGCCGAGCCTCAGCCTGCTTCATATTTACCCCGGAACAAAGCTTGAGAGTATCGCGAAGCGTACCGGCATCCTCCTCGAATCCTTCACGTGGAGTCGCAGGAGAATCCCCGGCGTTTTCACTCTCCCTGCTCTACAAGGCGATGTCCCCATATTCCGCGACCAATTGACGCTCGAGCAGATAGGCGATTTCCTCCTCGAATGGGCGGAAAGCCCCGCCGCCACCGACGAAGCGCTTTCCCGAAGGGAGGGCCGCCCCCGCGCCCTCTCCGGCGCCGTGCTGAGAATTCTCGCAAGCGTCCGCTCCATTCAAGACATCAAACCCTATTTCCCCATGTTCAAAGCCTTTGTCCGAAAGCAGATTCTCGCAAAGATTCCGGGGCTGGACTCGGGTAACTCGGGCGCGACACATGCGCGAAGGCACGTGAAGAAGGCGAGCTGGCTGACAAGTCTTGGCCGAGTTTATCGCAGCTTTGCTCTGCGGAAAGAAGAAAGATGCTGCCATCCCCCGATTCGTCTATGGATCGAGCTGACCAACGCCTGCAATCTGAAATGCATCATGTGCCCTCAGAGCGCCGAAAGTGAGATGCCAAC
>JABMQX010000692.1 GCA_013203085.1 bacterium
CGCCGCTTCCACCGACCCCGTAGGACCCTTTTCGGCGTCGGGGAGAGCCACGACCTGACCACTGCCGGGCTTAAGCCGAGCTTCTCGATCAGGGGATTCATCCGAATTCTACCGCGGATATACAACCGCACCCCAACCCATCCACAACGTTGACTGAGAGAGTGTTTTCTGGTAATAATTGTCTGAGGCCGCCCAATGCAACGGCTTTTCGAAGAAATAAAAAGCAGCGGGGTTTTTGACGGGTTTGTCTCCGCCACCTGCGAGGGGAGAAACCTTGTCGTCGTAGGACTGTGTGATTCCGTAAAAGCTCTCCTTGCCGCTATCCTCCTTGACCACGCCGAGGGCGTGGCTCTTTACATCGCCAGATCGCCGACCGAAGCGGAAATCCTGTACGATGACATAACCAGTTTCAAGGAGGGCGGAGCTCTTCTTTTCCCTTCCTGGGAGACCCTTCCCCACGAGAACATCGCCCCTCATCCGGAGATCGTCTGCGATAGATTCACTGTTTTGAAACGTCTTCTGGACACGGGTTCATCGAGAAAGCCCTTTGTCGTAATCGCCAGCCCCCAGGCTGCGTTTCAGAAGGTCATTTCCCCGGAAAAGTTGAGGGAAAGCCTTGTCACGGTCGCCGTCGGCGAAGAAATCCCGATAGAGCGCCTGCTCACCCAGCTTGTCTCACTCTCTTATGAGCGAAACGAAATGGTGGAGCAGAAAGGCGCGTTCTCAGTGAGGGGAGGGATCGTTGATGTTTTCCCGATCACAGAAGCTTTTCCAATCAGGATAGAGTTTTTTGGAGATACGATAGAGTCCATCCGACAGTTCGACCCCGTGAGCCAGCGCTCTATCCGCAAAGCGGAGTACGTGACTGTTCTCCCCGCGGATGAGATGGCTCTGAACGCCGAAAACCCGAGTGAGCTTTCGAGCCTCCTCGCCTATTTCGATCGTAATGCCACAACGATCATCTACGATGACCTTTCGGAAATCCGCAGGAAGCCCGCCGGCATTCGCGAAGAAGAGTCCTGTTTGCGGGACAGCGAACGTGAGAGCTCGGAGGTCCCACCCGAGGCGGGAGAATTCTTCAGCCCGGAACATTTCGAGCGGCATGCGGGACGCTGTCCGAGAATCTTCTTCAACGATCTTCCCCTGATGACCGCGGAGACCGCCCGGGCACGCCCCACTCTCCTCGAGGTAAACGTCAAGCCCCTGACCTCGTTGGCTGGAGCGAAGTTTGTGGCGGCGGGTCCGCAGGAGGCCCGAATGGAGGTCTTCGAGGCGATCCCCGACTGGTTGAAAGATGACCGCCGCATCTATTTCGTGTGCAACAAAGTCGGGGAAGAGGAACGTCTGCGGTCAGTCCTCCGCGACAAGGGCATCGGCGTAACCCCACAGATGCGCTTTGTGACCGGGCGGCTCAATTCGGGCTTTTTGCTTGAGGACATCGGCATAATCGTGGTGCCCGACAAGGAGATTTTCCACCGATACAAAGTCAGGCGCGCCCGCCGAAAGTTCACCAGCAGCGCCCCCATACGCGATTTGGAGGAACTTTCCCGGGGCGATTATGTTGTTGACCTTAACCACGGGATAGGGCGTTTCATCGGGATTGTCACTTTGAAGGAGCAGGACCCGAACAGGGAATTCCTCGCCATCGAATATGCCGACAACGCGAAACTGTACGTCCCCGTAGCTCAGGCGAACCTCGTTTCCAAGTACATCGGACCGACGAAGCGGCAGCCGCCCCTCGACACCCTCGGGGGACATCGCTGGGCAAGAAGGAAAAGCAAGGTCGAAGCGGCCCTCCGGGATTATGCCAGCGACCTGCTTGAGCTGTACGCTGTCAGGCAATCCTTGGAAGGCACAGCTTTTTCTCCGGACACCGAATGGCAGAGGGAATTCGAGGATGCCTTCATCTACGAGGAGACCCCCGACCAGGTCAATGCCCTCGAAGAGCTGAAAAAGGACATGGAATCGCCCCGGCCGATGGACAGGCTGATATGCGGGGATGTCGGCTACGGAAAGACCGAAGTCGCCGTCCGTGCGGCGTTCAAGACGGTTATGGACAACAAGCAAGTTGGGGTCCTGGTCCCCACGACTGTCCTCGCCCAGCAGCATTATCATACCTTCTCCGAGCGGATGGCGGATTATCCGATCCATATCGAGGTGCTCAGCCGCTTCAGGAAACCTGCCCAGCAGAAAAAAATCGTTGAAGACCTGA
>JABMQX010000693.1 GCA_013203085.1 bacterium
CTCCAACACACGCTCCCATTTCTCTTCGGGATAACCCATGATGCACCGCTCGAACCCGCGATTGAGGAAGAAACTCCCCCGCTGCCCTTGGAGAATCGGACGAAACTCCGCAGGGATGCTTATTCTGCCTTTCTCGTCAACGGGGCGACGATATTGCCCGTAGAGGGCTCGTCTTATTCTGAGCTTGGTCATCATCGGCGCGTTCCACCATTTTTTGCTCTAACAAACCACTTTCTACCACTATTCACCACGTCTGTCAAGCTAAATCTTCGCCCTATGTTGTTGCTGTAAGCCACTGTCCTTTAAGTTGTTATGTGTGGTTTCGCCAAGCTTTCGCCGTCAGAAAACTTGTATAAAACTTGCTCCAATCGCAATAGTTGAGGAAAATAAACGAGTTGGCCTCGGATAAGCTCCCATCGTCAACTCGTTCGGAATGAGGGAAACCCGCTCGGCAGTGTGGAATTCGAGCCTTCCAGAATAGGTGGGAAAAAGTGGTGAGTTTCCTCAGGAGGGGGTCAGCTTTGAAATCCCGCCACGAAAGGAGTGCGAGGAATGATTGTCGCCATTGACATAGGCAACACAACCACGAAATTCGGCTTTTTTGAGGGGAAAGAACCTGTCTTCCGTCTCGACATTTCGCCGGACACGGATTTCGATATGGAGGATTACTGGCGCCCCGTTCAGGAATCCCTCCCTCCGACAGCGGTCATCGAGGGAGTCATCATCTGTTCGGTCGTTCCCTCCCTCACCCCGATTCTGTCGAAGCTGAGCACCCAGAAACTCGGCAATAAGCCCATCATTCTCGATCCCACCGCTCCGGTCGGCATCGTGAACAGGTATTGTCCGCCGGGAGATGTTGGGGCCGACCGCCTCGCAAACGCCTTTGCCGCCTCCAAAACGTACGGTGCCCCGGTAATAGTTGTGGACCTCGGCACAGCGATCACTGTTGATGCGATCTCCGAAGATGCCGAATACCTCGGTGGGGTCATCGCGCCGGGCGTGGAAATGGCTGCGGAAGCTCTAAGCCGTAGAGCGGCCCTCTTGCCTCACGTCACATTGGAACCCACAGAAGCAGTTCTCGGGACAGACACTCTCTCAGCCATACGCTCGGGCCTGACTCACGGCTTCGCCGCCATGATCGTCGGCTTGGTCGAGAAAGTGAAGAAGGAGCTCGCCTTTCCGCAGCGTACGACAATCGTTCTCACGGGCGGGCACGTCTCAATATTTCGCAACCTGCTCTCCGAACTGCCGGTGACCGTGGACCCCGACCTGACTCTCAAGGGATTAAACCTCATCTACTGGGAAATGTCGCCGAACACTAACGCCGAATGACCGATCCCGCGAGTCTCCTTCCCGCGCCGCACGAAATCCCCATCGGGAATTGCTGGTCGAGCTTATTGCGACAGAAACCACCCCGCGGATTCGCCCAACCCCCGGAACCGACATTATCCATATCCCCGTCGTTGTCAATGTCCCCCCGGCTCTTGTTATCCTTATCGAGAACCTCTCGCTCGAAAGAAAGCTCTTCCGAGATGGCTCCTGTGGGGGCCTCTTTTCGGTTCACAGTCGCAGGTTTGGGAAAGCAACCGCAACCTCACCTTTTCTTATCACCCTTACTCTGCTCCCCCCACAACCTACAGAACAATTGGGCTTCCCTGTTACATAGGGCAGAGAAACCAGTTCTCCGCACATGGCGCCTATCCCACTTACCATCCCCGGTATTCTCTCCCCGGTCCTCCTGGAGAACTCCCTTACCTTTCGCATAATCTCATCCGGTGTTCCAAAATAAACAACTATGTCAGGCTCCTCTAAATCTGCACACAAATGGATGACCTTTACTCCGTGCAATCTGTAAGCTCCCTTCAAATAGGTCTCAGCGACATCTTCGTTCTCGGCATCCCCCCACGCCACCAAGATTCCTGCAAGCTCAGCGGAATATCCGGAGTAGCCCAAGTTGTATCTCGCCAAAGGGCAGGAGATATTCTCCTCCGTAACGTACACATCTTTCCCTTCTCTTGCCATTTCAGCCCAGGAGCAGAACTTCTCTTCCCCTGCTTCCATTTCATCTACCCGATCCACAAACTCTATCGCCAATCTCTCCATGCCAATCACCTTTTCCGTATCTACTTTCCCTTGTCTTCCCCTCTCTCCTTACTCTGTCCAAAGGCCCGTCTCACGGATGATCCTGTCGAAATCTCTTTCGAAAAGGCCGAGATCGTTCGCGAGGTCCAGCACGGTGTACCTCCGACGGATCTCACGCGCGTGAAGGGCCGCCCCCCGAAATTGATCGAGGGATACGCCTATATCGCTGATCCGCGTCGGGGCGCCCGCTCTTTCGAGGGCGTCCCTGATTTCATGCCAGGGCCGGAGAAAACCGGCAATCTCCCTTCTGATCTCGTCCCATTTTTCCCGGATCGCGATGACCCTCTCCCTTTTGCCGCCACCCCCGAGGAGCTTGAACGATAATTCCTTCCCAACAGCCGCCGCGAGAGAACCCCAGTACCCTGTCAGAGCCGAGAGTTCCCCCTCCGGTTCGCCATTTCGAGCGAAAAGACCTTCCTGATCAAAGGAGGCAGTCTCTTCTTCCATGACCTTTTCGTACAACGCCGCGGTGAATACGGTGGCGACTCCGACCTGCGAGCCGTGATAGCCGTGGGGACGCCCCGCAAGATCCGCTTGCATGTCCAGGGTGTGTGAAATAAGGTGCTCGCCCCCGGACGCGGGCGATGAACTGCCCGCAATCACCATGGATATGCCGGAATAGAGCAACCCCTCCATCAGGCTGCGAATCGCCCCCGGATTCCGAGCCCTGAAACCCGCCGCGTTCTTCATATAGCGCCGTTCAAGTTCCTCCACCAGCTCAACCGGAAGGTAACAGAAGTATCCGCCCTCGACAATCTCAGCAAGCTTCCAGTCTGCCGTACTGATTGGCTTGGAGACCAGGTCCCCGAAACCTGAGACGATCAGTTCCATCGGCGATTCGACCAGAACATCCATATCCCCAATCACTGCTACTGGCGGATTCGCCTCCAACGTTGTCTTGAGGCCGGATACCGTCAGTGCCACAATCGAAGACGTGTAGCCATTCATTGACGGGGCGGTGGGAACCACCACATATGGGATCCCTTTCCGGGAGGCTGCCAGCTTCGTCAGGTCGCTAATCGTACCCGAGCCGACCGCGATCAGCAAAGAAACGGAAGGAAGTGACGAAACCAACTCATTCGCAGTAGCCTCATCCGCCCTCACATTTCCACCCGAAGGAGAGCGGAGAACCATCTCCCGTACCCCATAATCCGCCTCCGAAAGAACCCGAACGACCTTTCTCCCCAGAACCTCCAACGTGTTGTCGTCTGCCACAACGCACACATTCCGGGGCAAAGAGAGCTCCTCCAGAACCTCCGGCAACCGCCGATAAGCACCCTCTTCCAGGACAATCTTCCGAACGGGCACGGAATGCACTCTGCCGCACTTACACTGAAAAGAAGCGCCCAGCAATTTCTCCGGCGAGCTGACCCGATGCTCGCTCTCTTTCCCGCTCATTCGTCATCTCCCTCAAGAAGGATAGGCAAAGGGCAGCCATGTCGCCAACCGCACGTGCTCCATCGCCAGAAACATCGTAGCATGATGCCGCTTCCTTAACCCTTGACAGCACTGTGATCACTGGCGCTGACTGCCTCCATCGAGACAGTCCGCTTCCCATCCCCTCTCCCCCGGCAAAAAGCGGGGAGCCGCTCGCTTTCGGAACAGCTCCCCCCAAACGCGTTTGACATTTCGATGCTCTTCAAACCGCCGGAAATCATATGATTTTTGTGTTGGCTTGTCAATCATTTCGCTTGCTCGGGTGTGGCTCTACTATAGTGGCATTGGATTGTTGCGCCACTTCAGGGCTTGGATGATTCGATACGACCGGGTCCCCCGGCGTTGCCCAGGGCTACAATCGAC
>JABMQX010000694.1 GCA_013203085.1 bacterium
ATGCCGGGGAAGGAATTCCTCGCCGGCGCATACGCCATTGACATCACCCCACGCAAGTTCCCTGTAATCGTGAACGGATCGTTCCAGGAGCGGACAGCCACGCGAGCGCACGATTCTCTTCACGCGCGCTGCCTGGTGCTCGATGACGGAACCACACGTGTGGCGATTGTCGTCGTTGATAGTTGCCTCATGCCCCGTGAGCTGTTGGATGAAGCCAAGCAGCAGGCCCAAAAGGCGACGGGGATTCCAACAGACCGGATGTTGATCTCAGCAACGCACACACATTCGGCGCCCTCCGTGATGGGTGCCCTCGGCAGCGACGCCGACCACGAATATAGCCGGTTTCTCCCAGCCCAGATCGCCAAAGGGATTGAGCTGGCTGTGAGGAACCTTGCTCCGGCGGTCGTTGGCTGGGCCGTTGCCAGAGATAGTGAGGATACTCATTGTCGCCGTTGGATTCTCCGCCCGGACAGAGTCCGAGTTGACCCCTTTGGTCAGCGCACGGTGCGGGCGATGATGCATCCCGGATACCAGAATCCCGATTTTGTGGGGCCGGCGGGGCCGATAGATCCGGATGTCTCGATGCTGTCTGTGCAGTCCCGCGTCTCGCGGGATGGCACGCCGGTCGCCCTCCTGGCGAACTACTCGATGCATTACTTCGGTTCTCCCGCTTTGTCGGCCGACTACTACGGCAGGTTTGCCGAAAAGTTCAAGCGGCTGATCGGAGCGGATGACGCCGATCCACCTTTCGTCGGGATCATGTCCCAGGGCACCAGCGGCGATCTACACTGGATGGATTACAGCCGACCTCGCGACGCGCAGAACATTGACTCGTTCGCCGAAGCGGTCGCGCGTGTAGCTTTCGAAGCTTACAAGAAAATCCAGCACCGCGATTGGGCGCCGCTGGTAATGCGAGAGGAGAAGCTCACGCTTGGAGTTCGCCTTCCGGACGCGTCACGTCTTGCCTGGGCAAAGCAGGTCATGGCCGGTATGAAAGGCCCAAAGCCGACCGCCCTCCCGGAGATATACGCGAGGGAGCAGCTTCTCCTCATGGAGCAGCCAAGGCGAGAACTGAAACTGCAGGCTCTCCGGATCGGAGACCTCGGCATAGCGGCGATCCCTTGTGAAGTCTTCGGCATCACAGGTCTGAAGATCAAGAAACAAAGTCCGCTGGTCCCGACGTTCACCATCGAACTCGCCAACGGAGCCGAAGGATACATTCCTCCGCCGGAGCAGCACAAGCTCGGAGGCTACACCACGTGGGAAGCACGCACCGCTGGACTGGAAGTGGAAGCCGAGCCGAAGATCGTGGACGCCATGCTCGAACTCCTCGAGGATGTGTCCGGACGGTCCCGGCACCCGGTCGTTGAAACGGAAAGCGCTTACTCGCGAGCAGTTCTTGCATCGAAACCGGTCGCTTACTGGCGACTGAGCGAGCTCAACGGCCCGCACGCAGCGGATGCCGCCGGAAGGATCAACACCGGCGAGTATGAAAATGGTGTCGCCTTTTACCTTGAAGGGCCTGCATTGATGAACATCGCCGGTGACAGGCAGATCAACAGGGCTCCGCACTTCGCCGGCGGCCGCATGAGAGCCACCATCAAAGGCCTCGGCGACTCCTACAGCGTTGAAATGTGGTTCTACAATGCCCTGCCTGTTGATGTGAGAGCCGTGACGGGTTATCTGTTCTCACGAGGTATTGACGGCGCCAAGGACGCGCCTGGCGACCACCTGGGCATCGGCGGCAAGCACATAGCGACGGGCAGACTTCTGTTTTTCAACGGCAATGCCCTGAATCAAGTCCTTTCAGGAAAGACAGAAATCAGTCCGAGGACGTGGAATCACGTCGTTCTCGTCCGCGATGCCAAGAAGGTCAGAGTGTATCTCAACGGCGAGACAACACCTGAAATCTCTGGCGAAGCGGCTACCGGATTCCCTTCTAACGTGAGGCAATTGTTCATCGGTGGACGTAACGACAACTTCGCCAACTTTGAGGGCAAGATCGACGAAGCAGCGGTCTATGACCACGCCTTGTCGGCGGATGAAGTCGCTGAGCACTACCATGCTGGAGCCTCAATCGAGACCTCTCATCCGGAGCTACGAAGGGGCCGGAACAAGCGGGTCTCCGCCGTGGGGCCCTTTGACCAGAACCAGATTACGGGAACGTTCTCAATCGTCGCGGTTGACCCGGAAACGGGGGAGTGCGGAGCCGCCGTGGCGAGCAAATACCCCGCCGTCGGTAAAGTTGTCCCCTATGTCCGGAGTGGAGTCGGCGCATTCTGCACGCAGCACTGGCACAATCCAGCATGGGGTGAAGAGGCGCTCGATCTACTCCAGGCGTCAAAGGCACCTGAGGAAATCTTAGCTCAACTCTTGCGTGACGACCCTCAGCGTGAGCAGCGGCAACTGGCGATTATTGACATGAGCGGCCGTGTTGCGAATCACAATCCTTCACAGGCGGAGAAAGGAAGCCTGTATTGGGCGGCGATGAGCGGGCGCTATTACTCCTGTCAGGGAAACACCCTGACTGGCCGCGAGGTCATTGTCGCCATGAGTAAAGCGTACGAGGAGACCAGCGGCAGTCTCACTGACCGCCTTATGGCGACTCTGATCGCTGGCGATTGTGCCGGCGGCGACCATCGTGGACGATTGGCAGCCGGCATCCGCGTCGCCAAATGCGGCATCGAGGGCCACTGGTTCGAACTGTATGTGGACAACAGCAGCAACGCTGTGATTGATCTGGCAAGGAAGTACGCCGAGCTGAAACACGAGGCGAAGGGGGAATGGCCAGGCGGTAAGCTCCCCTTCAAAGACCCTTGCCTGAAAGTGCGGGTGTCGGAGGAGAAGCAGTGAGTTCCGCGTTCGCGGCATCGTAAGAAGGTGGGCCTTGTGGTCAGAAGTCTCATTCTGCGAGGGAATGTGGTTCGGTCTAATCGTAAACAGAATGAGCAATCAGGAAAGGTAAAATGATGAGGAAATTAAAACGATTGATCGGTGGTTGCTTTATGCTTCTCATGTTTGGTTTTTCTTCAGATTCGGCATCCATTACGGATGACATTCTCATCGCGGACTTTGAAGGGAAAGACTACGGGCACTGGAAACCAACTGGTGAAGCCTTCGGTCCCGGTCCTGCCCGGGGGACGCTCCCGAGTCAAATGGAGGTCACCGGCTTCAAGGGCAAGGGGCTCGTCAACAGTTTCTTCGGCGGGGATAGAACCACAGGCACGCTGACCTCACCACCCTTTGTCATCAAGCG
>JABMQX010000695.1 GCA_013203085.1 bacterium
AATGCAGCGCAGAGGTTTGAACTCCAGAAGCCGGAGATAGACAAACTGATCGAGATCCAGAAAGGTATCATCTCGCAGACGGAAGGCCTTCCGCGACAAGCCGATGACAGTGGCGTTGACTGGGCGGAGCGAGGGAAGTTCCAGAAGGTTTCCCAGTCGCAGAAGGACCTTCTGAGAAGGACGTCGAATTACCGGGCTATCCTTGGGGAGGTTTTCGAGAATCTGGTCCTGATGGGAATCGACCCTGTGTCGCCTCTGAAAGAGGCTGAGAATGCGATGGGAAGGGCAACGGGTCGCCTCGAAGAGTTGAAAGCTGTGCAGGGGCTGGCTGAGGAAGCTAACTCGCTGAAAAACTTGGAGAGAGCACGGGACGAGCTCGCCAAGGCCATGGCAAAGATGCTGTCCAGCGCGAATCTACAGCAGGCGATGCAGGCCATGTCGGCGCTCGAAAAAATGATTGTTGAGCAGAAGAAGGTGAACCAGGAAACGATGAGCCTCGACAAGGAAGCGTCGGAAAAGAAGAAGATGACGGACGCGATGCTGGAGACTCTGCGGCAGCTTGCCAATCGGCAGGTTGCGTTGAGGGATGGCGCGATGTCCATGAAGAATTATCTCAAGGCGATGGTGAAGACGGCGGGCTTGATGGGGCAGTCGGCGGAGAGGCTCGGGAACAAACAGACGGGCCAGCAGACCCAGCAGATTCAATCGCAGACCCTCGAGCTTTTGATGCAGATGATGGTGAAACTTCAGGCGGAAGCTGACGCCATGGCTCGGGCGATGGGGCTCCCGGGCAACATTGGGACCGGCGCCGACGGCGGCGTGGTGACGGAACCGATTCTGAGGGAAGTCCCCGGCGGATTGGACGACCGGTGGGCGAATTTGCCGGCGAGAATGAAACAGGAGCTGCTCGAGGCGTGGACGGAAAAGTTTTCCCCGGAGTTTCGCGAGCTGATTGCCCTGTATTACAAACGACTTTCGGGCGAAGAGGTCCCGCATTGAAAAAACACCTTGCGAAGGATAGCGGAGCGAGGAGATGAGAAAGACCGGATGGGGGAAGTACAACGTTGTTGTGATCGTCGTGGTGGTGGCTCACTTGGCTCTTCCGCTGACAGGGTGGGGTGCTGTGCCAGCACAAATCGTGCAGGCTGCAGGGAAGGGGCTTGATTATCTGGCGAAAACCCAGTTGCCAGATGGTTCATGGCCCGATAACTACGGGAAAAGCCCCGCTGTGGTGGGGTTGGCTCTCTTGGCTTTTATGGCGCACGGAGAGGTGCCGGGGAGAGGTAAGTACAAAGATGTTATGGACAGGGCGGTCAACTACATACTGTCGAACGCGAGGCAAAACGGCTTGATCGCCAGAGTGGGAAGCCAGCCGATGTACGATCATGGCTTTGCAACGCTGGCTCTGGCAGAAGTTTATGGCATGTCCAAGAGGAAAGACCTCGAGCGGGCCCTCCTGATGGCGGTGAAGCTGATCGAGCGGGTCCAGAATCCGCGAGGAGGGTGGCGCTATCAGCCTCGACCCGCGGATGATGACATCACGGTAACCGGTTGTCAGTTGATGGCGCTGCGGGCAGCGAGAAATGCAGGGGTGAATGTGCGAACCTCCGTCGTCCGCAAAGGACTGGACTATATCAAGATTTGTGTGCGCCCGGACGGGGGCTTCGCGTATCAGCCGGGAGGAGCCTCCGGGAAGGCGAGGACTGGGATAGGAGTCCTGCTGTTGCAGTTGCTGGGGGAAAGTGATTCGGAACTTGTGACGAAAGGGGCCAACTATCTTCTTCAGAGGCCACTGAAAGTCGGCGAGGGCTACTTTTACTATTCGCTTTACTATTGCACGCAGGCGATGTTCCAGAAGGGCGGCGAGCACTGGCAGTTCTGGCGGAAAAGTATGCTCGACGTGGTGCTGCCGTTACAGCAAGCGGACGGGAGCTGGCCGGAAGGCGGGAGCGCCGGGGGGAAAACGTACGCTGTAGCGATGGCGACCCTCGCGCTGGAGGTGGAGTGGAAGCTGCTGCCGATTTATCAGCGGTAAAACTAACCCGATTCAGCGAGAGCCAAGGAGAGACTGCGCGTCATGAAAGGGGTATGGAGAGCCACGCTTCGATTTAGCTGTCTTGAGGCGTGGTTACTTGTGACGCCGTCCCCTGCTTATTGTGAGCTTATACCGGAACAGCAACAGGTCGCTCTACCGGGCGCCGGGGCGGTACCGCCGGACGCTGCGATTGCAGACCGGTCATACGGAGCAGATTTTCGCCTCTTGCCGAAGAAGCAGACGCAAAAAGTCGAGGCAGACACGGCGCATCTCCTCAATGGAGATAAGGTCTCGGGCGTGGTTGAGAGGATGTCCGATCAGTTTCTTCTCCTTCGATCGGAATTGCTGCCCGAGGCAGTGAGGATACCGCTCGAAAACGTGAGGAGGATTCTCTTCAAGGAAAAGGAAAGAAGTGCTTTTCGGAGAGACGCGAGCGCCATCTTCGTGAACGGAGATTCTTTGAGCATCAAGCTCAAGGGATACGATGGAGAGGAAGTTCTCGCAGAGACAAGCTTCTCCAACGGGGTTCGGATAAAAAAGAAGCATCTGGCGGGGATTGCTTTTGGGCGTCAGCCGAGGATCATCTATAAGGCCGATTTCGAGGAGGGAGATTGGTGCGGGTTCAAAGCTATTAGTGGCGAATGGGGAGTTTCGGGTGGAAGGTTCGGCCCATCGGGCGATCGGTCCTCGGACAGGGCGGCGTGCCTGGAGTTACGGCAGGAGGGGCATGTCAGATACGACTGGGAGATGGACACGGAGGACGAATCGGCGAGGTACACGCGATTTCTCTTTTTTGCGCAGGCCCCCGACCACAATGCGCCGGGAAGTGCCTACGAGGTACGGGTCCCCGGGAGGACGGTTTATCTTTACAGAACGATCCAGAACAACATTCAGCACGTTGCTTGGGCTAATCTGTCTTCGAACAAGAACTCGAGAAGGTTCGAGGTGGATTGCGATTCTCAGAGCGGCACGATTCGGCTGAAAGTTGATGGCGAGGAGGTGATTGCGGGAGTGTTCTCTTCGCCCATGGCTCAGGGTCAATACGTGCTGTTGGCAACGTGGGGGAAGCAGCGTTTCGATGATATTGTGATTCGGCAGGTGAAGAACGCGTTTCTTCCGATGGCGGGCGAAGGGGGCGACGGGCAGGATCTCGTTTGCTCAGTGAATGGGGATAGGCTGTCGGGAGAAGTGGTCTTCATATCAGAGGGGAAGCTGGGTATCGAAACGGCTTACTCCGGCCAGCCGGTTGATGTGCCGGTGGAGGAGGTTTCGTCCCTCAGATTCGGCGGGCCGAAAGAGAAACAGGACGAAGAACTACCGATGATTTTCTTTCGGAATGGCGACCGCTTAACCGGCGAAGTCATAGCCCTTGAAGAGAGCGTGTTCCGGGTTCGCTCTCCTCACCTCGGCGACGTGGAGATAGATGTGAACGATGTGGCTTCGGTAGTTTTCCGGTCTGAATCTTGTCAATCCTGTCAAGAATCTTTCCGACAGGATAACGGGATGCGAGAGGAGTGAAGTGCAATGAGGTGCCGAGAGCCAGTGAAA
>JABMQX010000696.1 GCA_013203085.1 bacterium
AGCGAGTACAAGTCCTACAAAAAGGAAAGGATTGCGCATATCACTTTTCCTTCTCAGTGGCTCTGGCTGGAATCGGGTCTTTCGCCACGTCCTCGGGCGAGGGACGATTGCTCCACTGCGCGCCGAGATCAATCCATTCTAGGAACAGCTTGCGTTCCGAATCGCTCAGGGGTCCATTCGGCGGCATAAGTTTCGGGATAGCGCTTCCGTCCGGGCGTTTTCCGAAAAGGCGCCAGACGAGGGGGCTTTCGCGAGCGCTGCCCGGCTTTATGTATCGCCCGGCTAATCCCTTATCCCCTCCCTCCGGAGAAGAAAGGAGAACCTCATAGGCCCGAGGGAACAAGCGGCGAGGGGCTTTGCGGTCCGCTGATTTCACGATTTCGCTGAGGTCCATGCGGAGATGATCGCGAGTATGACATTGCAAGCAGCGGGTCTCGATCAAAGGCGCAATCTCGTGCTGGAAGTCAACCGTCCTTCGCTTTTCCGGGGGCAGGTTTAAGTTGACTCCCGGCTTCTTGAAGGCCTCCGCCAATCGGTTGGGAGGCGTCAGTTCTCGGTCTTCGTGACAGCCAATACAGCCACGGTTCTCTTTCGGCATGGACCACATCCAATTCTGATGCGTTTGGACCGCCATGTTGTTCTCATCGAGAACCTGAAAAGCGATGGGAGTCCCCGCGGGAGCTTTGATGTAAAATGAGCCATCGCTCGCCAAAGGGATATCTCCGAGGATTCGTCTCGGACCGAAGGGAGTCGCCGAGTACTTTCTCGCCGCCGGAACCGATGGGGCGCCACCCCGGTCATCCTGCCCTTTTGCTGTGAGATTTCGCAGAGGAATTCCCTCTATCACTCGCAAACGCCGAAGGGAACCGGGGGCGAGATTCCCCATTCCGGGCCAATCCGTCAGATAACAACTGATGCAGAATATGTCTGCGGTGTCGAAATTGTAATTGACGGTGCTGGATCGCCCTTTCGGTCGCGGCCGTGGAAGGAGCACCTGGGCGTCAATCTCGTGCCAGCGGGGGGCGTCATAGAGCTTCTTCGTTATCCGTCCTGTCCGCGGGAGCATCTTGTACAAACCATACGTCTCGTCTCGCCCTCTTCTCTTGTGGGAGACGAGGAGATTTCCGCCTTCAAGAGGAGAAGGGGAAAAGAAAAGCCCTTCCCGGTCGCTGGCGATAGCTTTGTATGACTTCATGTTGCGGCGGAGGTTAACTCCCGCGATGCTCCCCCCGCCGAAGGGGTCTGAGCCGTCCGATTCGACAAAGTAAATCCAGCCGCTTTCTGACACTGTCGGCTTGCACTTCAGCACGGGCAGCTCGTGGTTTCCGTAAAAGGAGAAAAGGTCTGTGCCGTCGGTCATGACCGTCAAAAGAGAGACGAGACCTGTGGGATAATATCGAGTGCCGTACCGCTGCCAGCTACTGTACAAAATCCTCCCATCGGGGAGAACCGTCGGGTCGAAGTCGGCGCTCAGGTTAAATGTGATGCGTCGGAGGTTCTTCCCACTCAGTTCGCAGGTATAAAAGGACCATGCCGGACGGCTGCCGTTCTCGTTGACCGCACCGCTCGGCGCGGCAGCGAAGACGACCTGGTCCCGCGGCTGAAGATTGTCGAGAGTGTAAATGCTCGGTAGGTACGTCGGCATCAGACAATCCCAGGATAGTTCTATGATCCGATGCTTGTTGTTTCCCTCGGCATCCATCTCCCATACGTTCCAGGGCTCGGCGGGCCTCCTTTTCCCTGAGAAGATCACACGTTTGCCGTCGAACGATACGACCGGGGAGCACGCAGAGACGAATTCGGGCGTGAGGATGCGAAAGCCAGCCTCTCCCTTAGAGGGATCAAAGCAAGCGATGCGGCTTCCAGAAACGTTGCGGAGGGGAGGCAGGAATCGGATACCCTTCTTGGAAAGCGCCTTTACTGCATCCTGCGGAACCTGCGTGAAGACCAGCCGGCGGGGTGTTTGCGCCTCCTTCATGCTGGCCTCGCACGAAGCAGGTGCAACAGGGATCAGGAAAATGAGGGAAAGGTAAGGTGTGAGGAGCTTTCGATTTCTTCCCATAATCCCGCCTGACCGAGATGATGTGAAAACGCTGGCAACCTGTGCCAAGGATCGCTCCGACCGAATGGCTTAGCGCTTTTTCTTCGCAGAGGCTCTTTTGCAGTGCCCTGCGAGCTTCTCCCGGCGACGAACCCCCAATTTTCTGGGTTTCTTCTTGTTTGCTGGCGCCGGGATGACCTCAGGCTCGCTCTAAGTGGCTCAAGCCCTGAGAGCTTCGGCATAGATGAGAGAAGTTCACACCCGGCATTCTTCTTTAATATTGTAACTTTATTCACAGCGTCGTCAACATTTTCTTAGTTGTTCCGCTAAATGAAACGATATCTCACCATCAGGGCGTTTGAAATCAGATGTCCGAGGTAGAACAAGGCAAACCGGTGAAACGAGCGTCAATCCTTCAAGAAATGAAGCCTGTTACCCCGGGCGACAAAAAAAAGCGCTTGACGGCAGACAGCTCGATACAGTATCTCGCGCGTGGGGGTGCGCTGCACACGTTCTCGCGTTATGAAGGCGAATAGGGAGGAGGAGTGTTATGCTTTCGAAACCGAAAAACCGCTCAAAGTCTGCGGGTTTTGCACTCGGTGCATGGATTGTGTGTTTCTGCCTCTTCGGGGCCGGCGGGGCCGAACCTTATTCTTTTGTCACGAAGTGGCCAGATGTGCCAGAGGCTTGGCGTTTCGCCTCGCCGTTCGGCGTGGCAGTGGATGAATCCGGGAATGTTTTCGTTGCCGACACCGGCAAAGATGTTATTCGGAAGTTCGATTCCTCGGGGAATCTGCTGGGTCAATGGGGCGCCTACGGCTCCGGGGATGGCGAGTTCGGTTCTCCACATGGGATAGTTGTGGGCCTGTCCGGGAACGTCTTCGTCGTGGACACCGAGAATTGTCGGATTCAGAAGTTCGATTCCGAGGGGAATTTCCTGGGCAAATGGGGTTCTCGCGGCTCGGGGGATGGGCAATTCTGGGGAAGTGGCTACGAGGGAGGCACTGGCCCAATCGGGATAGCCGTGGACTCATCCGGAGACATTTTCGTCGCCGACACCGAAAACCATCGGATTCAGAAGTTCGATTCCGAGGGGAGTTTCCTTAGCAAATGGGGC
>JABMQX010000073.1 GCA_013203085.1 bacterium
GCCGATTCGCTCGGCGGTAATGAGAGCCCGGCGCTCAGGAGTGTCCGGGTTGTTCTCCGTGCCGAGGTTCTCGGCCAGCCCGATCAGCAAATCCCGCGCGCGTTCGTAATGTCCGATGGCGTCCTTGCGGTCCTTTCGCCAGGAGGACACCTGAACGCCCTGCGTCCACTGCCCCCGGAGATACGTGCCACCCCGCTTCGTCCCATAGTGCGGGACGGACAGATAGAGGCCCGCAAAAAAACGCTCACCAACAGCTTCCTCGAACGAACCCTTCGTCTTCTCAACAAACTGAGCGGCACGCTCCAGGGCATCATCCCACTGCTGTAACTTGAGTGAACAGGCTACGGCCCCCTCGACCGCGAGCCGAACCCGCGGGCTGTGCCAATCGGCCTCGAGATCCCGCGCCCGGTCGTAGGCCGCCTTCGCCTCAGCCCAGTGCTGCTCCTTGAACAGTTTCTCGGCCCTTTCCAGTGCCTCAACGGAGCTGGACGGCTCTTCTTCCCGCGAATCCTGGGCCCCCTTCGACAAAGACGCAAAAAGAAGCAAGACCAGAAACCCCAAAATAATCCGCGGCAGGACAACATGACCCTCCGCTCCACGATTATGTTTCTCCACTTCGTTCATCTCTTCACGCTCCCGCTTAGGCATGTGCTTTTCCTCCTGCTGGGCTGTCTGGGATCGGACGGTTGCCCTTTCGCAAATTTCACGATACCTGTTAGAATGCCCCTCCTAACGCCAACATTCTATTAGAAACCGAACCGGATCGAAAGTTCCGTGCCGCTGCGGAATTCTGACTCCGGTGAGCGATTCGAAGCAATCCCCTGATCATCTTCAGCCCTCAAATCGCGAGCCAATTCTTCACTCTCGTCGTCGAGATGAATGCTCAATGTCATTGAAAGGGAAGACCCTCGTAACCTGCGTTTCCAGAGGATTGTGAGCTCAGCTTCCCTCGGGTCTCCAGTCGGCTATTTCGAAAACTGTAGGTGCGCATACTCAACGAAATGCCAAAAACGCCACTATTCGGCGATTTCGGACACCAAATGGTCAAGCCGACGACCGAGAGGGATACAAAGCCACCCAGTTTTGTTTTGTGGTCGGCTTTCGATGTCGGGAGCGCTATCTGACGAGTACCGGGCCCTCCTCGTAAAGACTCAGAGGGCATACCGCGTGCAGGTACCGAGTCTCGAGCCAGCGACTGGAATTCGCGACCTTGTCGTGGGTGTGACGCCGGTCGTAGACACCCAGGTCCAGGGCATACTGATCGGGGTTACCGCCCGTGGTGCCGAGGGTTTCCCCTGCCCTTACCTGAATAATGCAGGCTTTTGTCCAGCTTCGGTAGGTTTCACCGCCGGTGGAATACTCGTTCATTAGGGTCCACTTGTCGAAGGCGGAGGTGCCCCCGAAGATCTCAGTGGAAAGGGAACTGACGTGACCCAACACGACGGTGATGTCCTCGCAGGATCGCAGGGTGATGGAGTAATCAAAGAAGCCGGCGGTGACGTGCTCGCTGGCCTCGATCGCGGCGACAATCAGATCTCCAGGCGAATAGAGGGTGACGATGTCGGGGCGGTTATCGCCATCCGGATTGGAGATGTAGAAATAGATGTGGTCTGTGGGGAAGACGTGTCCGGGTGGGTTCAAGTTTCCCAGAAGCACGATGCGCAAGATGCTGTCTATGTCCATCGGTGAGACTGTGAAGATTGGCTGTGACCCGCCGACCGGGAGCCTTGACTCGGGTGACTGCATACAAGCGACCAGCAGTATAGACAGTATCAGGATCGTTCCTACCAGGATAGGAAGTCTATACTGCTTCATTAGCCCTTACCCGTGTGACTCTTTCCAACAAGCTTGCTTTCTTCAGAACCGAGCCTGAACAGAAGGTTTTCGTCATTTCACAGAGCGACTTGCTGTCTGCAGACCTGGGCGGTTGAACCGGAAAATGTAGTCCGGCCACAACGGGCAGTTCAGGTCTGTCCAACATTTCACACGACGGATTTCATTTCTCGTGAGCTGGACGTCGTAATGTCCGGCATCAAGGGTCTGCCAGAGCGTGCTCTTGACAGTGCCGAAGCTCAACGGTTCGGCCTTTGAGTGCTCCCGGCCCCAGGTGTAATCGAAATAGTGGACCCAGCCCTTCTCAATCACGGTTCGGTAGGAAGCAGGAACCCCATCCCCGTCGAGCGCACCTGTCAGGTCAATCCGCTGCCTGTCATTGGCGTCGTGGCAACGGACACACTTGGCGTCCCAAACAGGTTGGACCACCTTCTCATAGGAGAACGCGCCTGCGCCCCAAGGCGGCGGCTGTAGCGGACTGGGCTCGCGTCGCATCGCCAGCGAAATGGGTCTAATCGGCGGGGCGGACATCCGGTCTTCATGGCAACCGATGCAGCCGCGTTTCTCCCCGGACTGCAATTGGACGACGCTGCGCATGCGCTGGATCTCGTTGAAATCGCTATCCAGCGCCTGGAAATACAGCACCTTGCCTGAAGGAGCGTAGAAGTTGGCAGAGCCGTCCTCTTCCACTGGCACGGTGCCCAGGTCGCCCTTCGCGACGTAGCTGGGCCAGCCGTGAGGGCCA
>JABMQX010000697.1 GCA_013203085.1 bacterium
ACACCAGGCGGGTGCGGCTGTATTTGGGTGGCATAATTTGGATGAATCCTTTGATCGAGAAGCCCGGCTGAAGCCGGCTCCTTAGCGATAGCATCGCTTTTCCGATACCACCGACTAAAGCCGGTGGCTAACGTTGGTGCCGGCTAAAGCCCGGCAAAAATGCAATCCTCGTCCCCTCAATTGGGCGATAGAGCCGAAAACTCGACATAGGGACGGCATGAATGCCGCCTGCGAGAAGGACCAAAGAAGGCGTCATGGCCTGCCACCGAAACGCAGCCATGCCACACCAGGCGCAAGCCCTTGAAAAAGCGGCGGAAAGGCTTTACCATGAGGTTCTGATAGAGGAAATTGAGCCAGGATAGGAGCTTACGTCATGTCTGATGTAAAGTTGTTCACCGGCGGGAGGGTCATTCTGCCCGATAGGATTCTCGAAGATGGATGTGTCCTTACGAGAGGTGATTCCATCGAGGAGGTCGGCGAGAAGACGGAGGTCTCCCTGCCGCCGCATGAGAACGTGGAGATCATTGATGCCGGAGGCGATTTCGTCTCCCCCGGTTTTGTGGACATTCACGTGCACGGGGGAGCAGGATCGGACTTCTCCGACGGCACGACCGAGGACCTCGCGAACGTCACCCGATTCCACGCGGCGGGAGGAGTGACTTCGGTCGTCGCTACGACTGCCTCCATGTCCACGGAGCAAATCCTTAAAGCCCTCGATGTGATCGCCCACGCGAAAAGCCTTCTCCCGGACGGGAGCCGCGTCCTCGGCGCGCATCTTGAAGGGCCGTATCTTCTGCCAGAGAAAAGAGGCTGTCATCTGGAATCGCAGGTGCGAAATCCTGACCCCGAGGAGGTCAGCAAGTTCGTTGAGCGAGCCGACCACGTCATCAGCATGACGTGCGCTCCGGACTTGCCCGGCGCCGAGGAAATGATCGAGTCGCTCAGGGCAGCGGGAATAGTCATCAGCGCCGGTCACTCCAACGCGTCTTACGGTGTCATGATGCAGGCAATCGAATGGGGTGTTACGCACACAACCCATCTCTACTGCGCCATGAGCAGCTTCGTGACATTCAGCAAGCCCTTTGTCAAAAGGGAGGGAGGAATCGTCGAGGCCATTTTCCTCGATGACAAGCTCACCACCGAGGTCATCAGCGACGGCATCCACGTTTCCGACGACATGCTCCGCATGGCGCATAAGATCAAAGGCCCGGAAAGGGTCGCCATCGTCAGCGATGCCATGCGAGGCGCCGGGATGCCGGACGGAGAATATACCTTTGGCCCTCGCGACGGGCAGAAAGCTATCGTCAAGAACCGTGAATCCCGTGTTATCAGCGGTGAGTGGCTCGCCAGCTCTACGTTCCGGCTCAACGAGATGGTTCAGGTTTACCGCTACCTCGTCGGGGCGCCGCTCCACGATATTGTCCGAATGGCTTCCCTGACCCCTGCAGAAATCGTGAAGCAATCCGACCGCCTCGGCAGTCTTGAGAAAGGAAAGCACGCCGATGTGATTATCTTCGATGACGACATCGAGGTCAAAAGGGTCTTTATCGGCGGAGTGGAGCACGATGTGGAGAAGACTTGACGGCAGACCTGGCCGAGCTCACAGAGAAAAATAGACACGATGATTGATGATTCTTGTGCGGTTTTCCAATTCATCGCTGCCTCTTCTTGGCTCTCGGCACTTCGTCTTGAGCCGAAGTCTATTGACTTGGCGGCGCCAAGGGAGTAACTTATCTTTTAAGGGCGTGGTACTGAATAAACTCGTTTCCGCAGGGCAGCTCGCGCACACGCGGGGAACGCAGCAGAAGCCAGGGAGAAACTGATCGGGTCGCAGACCATGACAATGTTTGTGGATTTCGACGAGGGCGTCAAAGCGATCCTTCGAAGGGACAAGAGATACGCCAGGGAAGCGTACGAGTTCGTCAGAGAAGCCCTCGAGTACACGCGAATCTGGACGAATCGAAGAGGGCATGTGACGGGACAGGAGCTCCTGGAGGGGATACGTAAGTACGCCCTCGACCAGTTCGGGCCCATGGCCAAAACCGTCCTGAATCTCTGGGGAGTAAAAGGGTGCGAGGATTTCGGCAGCATCGTCTTCAACCTGGTTGACCAGAAGGTCCTTTCCAGAACCTCGCACGATTCCATTGACGATTTCCACGACGGATACGATTTCGAAGAAGCGTTCGATAAACCGTACAAGAACTGAGGAAGTGCGTCCCTTCTTCCGCGACTCGCCAACCAAATTATCCAGGAGGAAACATGACAGCATCCGAAGACGAAGCAAAATATGACGAGGCGAGATTTCTTGCGCTGATCTCCGGCTTGGCCGCCGGCGTCATGCAGCA
>JABMQX010000698.1 GCA_013203085.1 bacterium
CCGTCGAGGGTCACCTCATCTCCCGACTCGACGACCTGATCCGGGCCAGCGTCAGCACCCATGTTGATAGCGAGATCGTCAACCCAATGGTTGTTATTTAAGCCGCCGGTGGCTCCGGTGAAGCCGAAATAAGCGTCGAAACCTTGGTAACCAGCAAGGGTGTAGTCGATGGCAAGGGTTTTGGCAAAACCCTCAGCTTCGTTGGTCATCCACACCCGGAGGTGTCCGTTATCCATCTCGACCTCCACGTCGAACCAGCCCCCGGCGTTGTCCATGTCTACCGGCGGCTCGTAGGAGACGAATCCGCCTGTATCCGATCCGGTGTGGACTTCCGGATCCTCAAAGCTAACCTGGTTCACGGCTGGAGTAGGATACGTGTCGAAGACGATGCCGTAACCAGTAAGTCCGCCGCCATACCAGCCGAGCGAGCCTCCTCCTCCTCCCATGCCCTGCTCTCTCACCCAGGCGAAAACCAAACCGTCGGCGCCATTTCCGTCTCCGATCCAGAACTTGAAGCTCGCCCGGAACTGGGTGCAATCAATTGTCTCGTTCAGCCAAGCCGCGCCGGTCTGGTTGTTCGAGGCGGGGGTGATCTCAAGCAGGCCTTGCGTCTGATCCTGGCTCGCGCTTCCCTGAAACGACCAGGCGCCCGGCTCGAGCGGATCATCGAAATCCTCGAATATCGGCCACGCCATATACGGGACCGCCGTGAGGGAGAGGACAGCAACCAAGCCAAAGAATCTCTTAAGAACCATTGCACTCATTTTTGTCCTCCTTTGCATTATGTGGTTCGTACCTTTTCTGGAGCTTGAGCACGTGCCGTTGTGCAGGCACTCATCCCTGTTTCCATTCTCGTTGCAGATACTGCCAGTCTATGATTGGCTTCTTATGCGTACGCCGATGCAGTTCATGTTGCTCGCGTGCCGATGCCAACGCGGCTTCTCAGGTTGAAAGCTTCTCTTGGTGCATCCGAATCGCAATAGAGCGAGCTTCACTAATGATCCTATGCCATTCAAGGAGATGATCTTGCTGAAGGTGATAGGAACGAATTGGAACCCGACAGGCAGAGCCAAATGGCTTTCCCTGAGTGAAAAACCCAGCTCACTCTTAAGGTAAGAGCGACCAACCATAGCCCCCCCGCGAACAGCTAAGTTACGGGTTCAGACGACGCAGAAAGAAGCGTGCGCCGCTTTCGGAACACATCGGCGAGCCTGGCCCGCAGTACATCTTCCACGCATGAATTAGCTGCAAGATGCAAAAATCCGCTCTACACTACAAGCAAAAACCGAGCCTCCAAGCAAGCTTTTCTGTATCCTCTTTCGTACCAGGGAAATCCGTTCTGGACCTAATGTCGTTCATTAGGTTGCTGACGTCTCTTGATGTCAGCCAGCTGATGTCAACCAGCGCGCAAAGATGAGGCACTGGAGACACATAATGCGTTGCCTCTGACCTGGATGGGTAGGCGCTGCCGTGAATGAACACGGTTGATCGCAGTCAACATCGTAGGCACATCAGATTGAGTTTCATGCCAGGCTGGTGTTAATCGACGCAACGGATGGCATCTTCTATGCTCGCCCGTTAGAAACACTGTCTAATGTGTGCATACTGAACGAAAGGCCGGAAACGCTTTTAAGCGGCGCTTACGGCCACCAAGCACTAACCTCGGCCACTGCGAGAAAGGCGTCATTGAGGGTCGCGGAGACACAGGGCGAAATCGCCTCCGATGTTTTTGGCGATCATCACTATGAGCCTATGTTGGGCGGATGGTGTTTGTTCGAGCGCATTCAATCCCCTATAGCATCCGACGGTACGTCCTTGCCTCGAGCGACGCTGCGCACTGCTCCCTGCAAGCCGGTGCGGTCTATTGAGATGCGAGCGGTTCTTCTCCCGCTTAGCCCGAGAAATACCGGTGTGCCGGGCTCGGCTATACAGCCGGTCACCAAAGTGTTTCGGCAATTATGAAGGGCCACGACGGGCACGAGCCCTCCCTTCCCTGAAGGCTGGCGGAACACGTTACGGATCACACAGTTCTCTATTTCGTTTCCATGAAATGCGGAACGTTCGTACTTACGGAAATCACCCTCTGATATGTGCACTTTCAGGTCCTTTACCGTGAGACATTTGACATGGGCTAACGTCACATAAGACGGTTTCCTTGCGTAGAGAGTGTCACGTTCATCACTTGTGGTGCGTCGTCCACCGACATGCTTCCTCCTGTTGCTGTAATCCCCGGGATCGTACACCCGAAATGTGATATCCTCAAGGCTCAGGTTCTCGATTGGACTTTCCGGCATTCCCTGGATGAGCACTCCGACGCCGCTGCAAATCTGAATGTCATCGAAACTGATATCCCTGATCTTGCCTATGAGCGAATCTGGATGCCGCTTTTCAATGTCCACAAAGATCGGGCAGATTCTCCTTCCCGGGCTTATAGTAGCAGACGCCGAATAGTTTTCGATGCTGATGTTCGAGAAGGTGACACGCTCCACGGTGGCACCATCTTTCAGGTAAATCCCAATTCCCACCGTTGAATTTCGAATCGCGCAATTCGAGAAGTGAATACTGCGGAAATCCCCCGGCGTTTCAGTGCCTATCTTTACTGCTGTTGCGATGCTCTCCAAGGTGCAATTGACCACAACAACATTTTCGCAAGGACCTTTCTCCATCGACTTCAGCACGATGCAGTCATCGCCCGCAACGATATGGCAATTGGATATATGCACGTTCTTGCACGAAACCAGGTCGATCCCATCGGAGTTTGCGCGGAAATAGTTGTTCAAAATGGTTATGCTGTCTACAAGAACGTTCTCACTGTCGCGCAGGTGGATTGTCCAGGTGTCGCTGAAAAGAACCCTGATACCGCGTATGACCACACCCCTGCAATCGGAGAACCTTATCATGCCCGCACGGAAGGAAGGCCGATTCTCCTGGGAGTTGGTGCCGCCGCGAACATCTCCGTCTTTCGGCCGCCTGCCCCAATCAGCCTCTCCTATGCCGTGAAGCGTGCCCAACCCTTCAACGGATATGTTTTGTGCGTCCTCAGCGACAATCAATGCACGGCTGCCTTCATAGTCGCTCGGTTCCCGGCTGGCCCAGATAGTGGCGCCGGCCCCAACATGCAGATTCACGTTGCTGAGCAGTCGAATCTTGCCGGACAGATAGTCACCGGCAGGGAAGTAGACCGTACCGCCGCCTGCCTTGTTGCAGGCATTGATTGCGGCCTGAATGGCGGCCGTGTCCTTCGATATCTTGTCCCCCTTGGCCCCATATTCCTTGAGGTTGTACTCAGAAGCATGTGTCTGAACCGTGACTAAAACCAAAAAAGCAATTACAGCAGCAGATTTCCTACTTCTGCCCATAATGAGTCTCCTCAGATCCATTGAGTTAGAGTCCTTTCCAACAGCACTCACCTTTGCAGTTCATACGATACTCCTGTCGCTCAACCTGGTGGGACGTTTCTCACGTGGATTGCAGCGGGTCGTGTCCCCGGACGTTCGCCGAGCACAAGTGTCAAGCAACCGACTTCTTCTTGCCAAGCCAGGAACCCGAAACATGACGCCCGGGCTGCGACAAAATGAGGGCTGGAACGCTCTCGTAGTCAGGACCTCGTGTAGGTTATCACAGCGGCTCCGGGCCTGTCGGATATCGTTACGGACAAGCCCTTTTCCATCAATTCCCGGCCGCTGAGCTCTTGCGGCTTCCTGACGTCCAAATCGCCGACCGTGTATTTTGCTTCGGGATCGAGGCCGCGGAGCTTCAGGCGTACCGTATCCTGGGGACTGTCCTGCCGACGGAACGCTTGCACTACGCCCTTGCCTTCCTCCGGCCGGTTAAACTGCCACGCCATCCACGCGGTGCTTTCCTGGCTGTAAGGGGTGAGGGGATAGTAATCGCCGTAATAATTTGCGGCAACATGCTCCCGCCATTGGTTTATCAGTCGGCGGAAGGCCGGGTAGTCAATCTCCTTCTCTCGCATGTCAATGCCGGAACCAGTTGCCGGGGTGACATTGCTCCAAAAGGCGTATGGCTCCACCGGAGTCTTCCCCGACCCGTAGTACGGCGCCCCGGTAAAGGCGATCGTGCC
>JABMQX010000699.1 GCA_013203085.1 bacterium
CGCCAACGTCATCGAAAAGTCGTCAGGGCAAGGGTAACTCCTTTTACCCTTGAAGGAAACTTATCATGGATGTCAAAAAGTCACCCGGCAGGATGCCGGCGTTACGGGAGCCTCTCTGCGCTCTCCGCGCTCTCCGCGGTGGACGCTCTTCCGCCAGGAACTGAGGGATTGCCCCCTGTGGCTTTTGTTCTTGACTTTGCGGGGAGGGGGTCGAATAATGACGGGTGGTTTTACAGGGCACCTCGATTGGCGGGCTGCGATTGCATGCAGGCGAACACGTCGCGGCAGTCAACGGGTATCGCCTGACCTGAAGAGCGAACTGAAAGGAGGTGGTGCTGCCTATGGCCAAGACAAAAGGGAAGACAAAGGGCAAAGAGAAGAAGACACCTAAGAAGGCGACGAAGAAAAAGAAGAGAAAGTAGCATCTTCCGAACAAGATTGTATGTCTTCAAGCCTGCCCCGTGGCTGATGTCGCGGGGCAAGTTTTGTCGAGGAATGAGCGGTGAACGTTCCTATCATCTCAGCATCGAATATCTCGAGCGGCTACGGTGAAAGAGTGGTGCTTCACGATATATCAATGGAGGTCCGTCCCGGGGATTTCTATGGGGTAATCGGGCCGAACGGTTCCGGCAAAAGCACGTTGCTCAAGACCTTGACGAGCATCATCAGGCCCATCAGCGGCCGGGTTCACCTTTTTGGGAGGGACATCGTCGAGCTATCTCCGAGGGAGGTCGCCCGGAAAATCGCCGTCATTCCACAGGAAGTATCCATCCTTTTTCCTTTTACGGCGAAGGAGATCGTGGCGATGGGGCGGCATCCCTACATCGGGCGGTTCAGAAGGGAGGGACCTTTTGACCGGGAGGTGATTGAACGTTCCATGACCGATACCGATACGTGGCGCCTCGGTGACCGCTACATAGACGAGCTCAGCGGCGGTGAGAGGCAGCGGGTGGTTATCGCCCGGGCTCTCTGCCAGCAGCCCGAGGCACTTCTCCTCGACGAGCCGACATCTCACCTGGACATCAATCATCAAGTGGAAGTCTTTGAGCTGTTGACCGACCTGAATAAAAAAAGAAACCTCGCGGTCTTCGTCATCTCCCACGATCTCAATATCTGTGCGGAGTACTGCCGCGAGCTGATCATCATCAAGGATGGGCGAATTTGTCTGCGGGGCGCTCCTGAGGAGATACTCACTCCTGAGACGGTCAGAGAGGTTTACGAAGCGGAGGTTTCCGTCCTCCGCAACCCCAGAAGCGACGCGCCCGTTGTCACGGTTGTTTCGCGAGGAACTCAATGAAGAAACCTATCTGCAGAAGACCCCACATGCCTCGGCACAGGCGAGAGACCCACCGCACGCCCGTGATTACCCACCAATGTATGGGACGTTTTCAAGGATGACCCCGCCTGAGAAACCCTTTTCCCAGAGACGCATGGTGCTCACCTTTTCGGCTGCGGTTTTCTTCTTCTCTCTCTCCGCGTGGGTGGTAGCGGTTTACCTTCCGATCCATCTCGAAAAAGTCCTGTTGCTACCACGCACGCAGATCGGGCTGCTCATTTCCATCTACTCGGTAACCCTCATTGTTCTGGTAGCTCCTCTGGGCCACCTTTCCGACAGGGTTTCTCCTAAAAGAATCGTTCAAACGGGGATGCTTCTTTTCGCAGCGCACTGTTTTCTTCTGGCGCGAGCGCAAACCCTGCCTCCTCTAATAGCGGCTCAAGTTCTTGGAGGGACCGGCAATTCACTGGTTATCATCGCCCTGCATTCTCTTTACTACAAGCACCTGACGTCCTCCCGGAGAGGGAGGAAAGTGGGCCTCTACATCTTCGCCCTTTTCCTCGGCTTCGCGGTCGGCCCGCTGTTGAGCGGGTTTCTCCTCAAGGAGTGTGGTCTATCGTACAGGACGATTTTCCTGATAGCCGGCGGAGTGATGGTTGGGCTTTTGTTCTTCAGTAATGTCCTGAGAGATTCCGCACCCTTCAGGATTAGGCTGCTCGACTACAAGAAGGATATTTTCAGGAAGGAAGTCCTTCTGCTCATCTGTATGCTGGTCGCTATGGGGATCCACTACGGCAATGAGAGAGCCAGCTTTTCTCTTTACATGAGGAATGTTGTGGGACTCGATGACCTTGCCATCGGCTTCGTGTTTGCCGTGCTCGGGTCGTGGATAGCCATTTTGTCTTTGGTTACCGGCACGCTTTTCGACCGGAATAAGAAAGTCCTCCTTTTCGTCTGCGCCGGACTGGTCCTATCAGGCGCCTCCCATATCGGGACAGTGTACGCGAACAGCTATGCTATGGTGTTACTCGCGCGCATGCTGCACACGACCGGCGACGCCGTGGTCATCTTCTCGATGAACGCCATCATTGCCTCCATCTTTCCCGCGAAGAGGATGGGAGGCAATTACGGTTTCACATCCTTTTTCAGAATGCAGGGCGCCTTTCTCGGCGCCCTCATGAGCGGTTTTCTCGACGCGCATTGCGGCTACCGTGCCTCGTTCATCGTTGCCGGTAGCTGCACGATATTCGTGGGTCTTCTCCTGGCTGCCAACTGGAGGACCATGCTCAGTCTCTCCAGGCAATTGTCGAAATGACCCTCCCCCCCGCATCGCCGCTCTTGCTCACCTCAAACCTCCGTACTTCCGTGCGATAGAACAACTGCGAATATACCTTTGCCACTGTCCGCGCCATCCGGGTGACACCAAACCGCTCCACAGCTTTCCTCAGTCCGCGATATATCATGTCTCTTCTCAGAGATGGATCGTCCAGGATTCGCACAATGCTCTGTGCCAGAGGACGTGAACGACCGGCAGGAACGAGCAATCCCTCCACACCATGCTCTATGATCTCTGGAACTCCTCCTACTCTCGTGGCGACAACCGGCACCCCGCACGCCAGCGCCTCGATGATTGCCGTGCCGAA
>JABMQX010000700.1 GCA_013203085.1 bacterium
AGGAAAGCCCTTGACAAGCGTGATCGGGCCCTCGAAAATGCAGCACCATAGGCGCAGGGCATGTTTCCTCGGGTAGGTCCCGAGGGCCCTGGTGAGCCGTCAGTGGCTAACGGTTCTGAGACTTCAATGAAAAGGAGGGTGAGATGAACCGAGTTCGCAGTTATCTGGTATTGGTCTTAGTGTTCGCGGTCGTGACCGTATCGATCGCCGCCGCTGCGGCGCAAGCTCCTGCCGGGCGACGGGGGTTTGGTGGGACGCGCGGCAGCCTCCTGGGTCTGCTGAGAGTGGAACAGGTCCAGAAAGAATTGAAGCTCACCGAGGATCAGATCGGCAAGGTGGGTCAGATTAGCGAGAAGCTACGGGCAGAAATGAGGGAGCCGTATGCCGGACTGCGGGACATCGAGGACATGCAGGAACGGCGAGCGAAGATGACCGAGCTGAGCAACCAGTTCGATGCAAAGGCCCGCGGGGAGCTCCGCGAAGTCCTTTCCAGAGTGCAGATAATGCGCCTCTACCAGATCCGCTTCCAGGTCCGCGGCACCCTGGATGCTCTGAACAATAGGTGGATCGCCGGTCGCCTGGAACTCACCGACGAGCAAAAGAAGAAGGCGGCCGAACTGGACAAAGCGACGCAAGACAAGGTCACCAAGGCGTACAGCCCACTGCGAGATCTTAGCCGGGAGGAGCGCCGCGAGAAGATGGCCGAGCTGCGCGAAAAGATCACCAAGCTACGCGAGGAGGCGGAGAAGAATGCCCTTGGACTGTTGACTGCCGAGCAGAAGGAAGCGTTCGAGAAAATGAAGGGTGACAAGTTCGAGCTGCCACCACGGCGCCGCCAGCCGTGATCTGGTAATCAACAAGATCCCGACATATTAGAGATATCGTGTCTACGCCGAACCCGAGTATCTGGCCTTTTTGTGCGTTAGAGCCTGCGTTTCGTTTCTGAGGGTGATGCTGCTACGGGGCAAGGCCCGCGATCAAGAAGGCAGACGGGGTGGCGCTGTGCTGATCTGCGATCTTACACTGGTCGAGATAATTCTCTTGTGACCAGTCTGTGATTCCTCCTTGCAATGTTTAGACCTGAATCCACCCAAGGCGATGGGATTGTCCTCGTCAGGGCCCAAAGCAGTTGTGGGGGCAGCCGACGGTGATCGAAATGCGGCAGTCGCTGGCTCACGATCCGAAGGACCGTTACCCCTCCGCCGGTGTATTGGCCCAGGATATCGCAAACTACCTCACGGGTGAGCCACTGGCTGCCAAGAGGCCGACTACCGCTTACTTCCTCCGAAAGCGCATCTGGAAGTATCGCGTGCCTGTGGCTATCGCTTGTTCCGTTCTGGCGACGCTGCTTGGCATGGGAGTGTTTGCCTACCTCCGTGTGGTTCAAGAGCGCTCTCAAGCTATCGCAGCCCGCGATGGTCTTCGGAAGGAAGTGGACAAGGCGAAGGAAATGTACGGTTTCCTTTTACGCGTATTAACTTGGGCCGACCCCGAAAGCAGAACGATATTAATAAGAGAATCGTTGGACCAAGAGGCAAAAGCCGTTGCGAATTTGTATGCCAGCCAGCCGGAGATCGAGGCGGGGGTCCGAACGTCGATCGGCTTATTGTATATGTTTCTCGACCAAGATGATGCTGCCGAAATGCAGTTCCGCAGCGCCCTGGAGTTGCGTGGCCAGGTGTTGGGGGAGGAGCACTCGGACACGCTTTTTGCCAAGCAGGCGTTGGCAGAGGTGCTCTGGAGGAAGGGCAAGCACGATGAAGCAGAGGCGATGTTTAGGCATGGTCTTGAGATTGGACGACGCACGCTACCGGAAGAGCCAGTCACGCTCTGCCTGATGAATAGGGTGGCCGTGATTCTTGAGCAAAAAGGCGAACTCGCTGAAGCAGAGGCGTTGCGTAGACAATCCCTTGATATCCAGAAAAGCCATCTGGGCAAAGAGCACCCGGATACACTCAAAGCGATGAACAACCTAGCGGCTTTGCTCCGGGGAACAGGGAAGCTCGATGAGGCAGAGGCACTGAACAGGCAAATCCTCGAGATTCGAAGAAGTGTCCAGGGGGACGAACACCCTGACACGCTCTGGGCTAGGAGCAACCTGGCCGGTTTATTAGAGCAACGAGGCCAGCTGCCTGAGCCAGTGAGCGAGACAAAGTACAAGGTGTTGGCTTACGACGGCTTTGAGGGCAAGCTCAGTGTTGATTGGAAGATAGGGAGACCTGACCCCTCGCACTTCTAGTTGAACAAGGACCCGGGCAAGCTCACCATTACTACTCAAGATGGCGGATTTTCCGGATCCAATACGGATTATGAGAATTTATTTCTCATAGATTGTCGGGCCGCCGCGGGCGGAAGTTTTCAACTCACAACGTGTATATCATTTTTCAAACCTGTGGCTAATTGGAATCAGGCAGGCTTGATTTGCTATAACGATGATGACAACTATCTGAAGTTTGTCTACGAGTGGCAGAGTTCGTTTGGCGCCCGTATGTTCACTGTTGGCATCGAGACCAAGGGACGCGCCGCGGAAGTGCATTTTCGGGCACATCAGGGATTAGACAGCGTGTGGCTTCGGGTCACCAAGCGAGGCAAGCACTATACATTCTCCACAAGCCTCGAGGGCAGAACCTTCCTTCCGACAGGTCACCCCGCGTGGGATAGTACAGGACTTTTTCAAGGTCGCATCCTCTGGGGCGACGGATCCGTTCGACAGGTCGGTCTCTTTGCCAACAATGGCTCCGATACCCGTGCCCCGGAGATCGACGCATCATTTGATTTTTTTGAGGTCAGGTCTTTCTCCGACAAAGGTGAGCGACCAAAGGAAGCGATCGCCGCTCACAAGGAAAGCATTAATGTCGAAACGCCGTGATGAGACAACGACGGTCGAGTGGAACGGAGCGTTCCACACCACGCACTGGACAGATATTTTCGACGCGATGTCCCACGATGAGCCTCGGCGGCAGGCCGCCTTGGGGGAGTTGCTGGGAACGTACTGGAAGCCTATTTACTGTTACCTCCGGTGCAAGGGCCATGGTAGGGAGGCTGCCAAGGATCTGACGCAGGGCTTTTTTCATGAGGTCGTGCTGGGCCGCGGCCTTATTCAACGCGCCGACCAGGCAAAGGGACGCTTCCGTACATTTCTATTGACCTGCTTGAACCGGTATGCAGCGAACGTTCTGCGAGCCGAGACAACGAAACAGCGCATGCCTGAGGGCGGGCTGGTACGCCTGGAAGATGTTGACTGGCTCAATGCCCCCGAACCTGCCCATTCCGCCTCGCCTCTTGAAGCTTTTGATTACGCTTGGGCATCCGCGCTTCTGGATCAGGTAGTTGCCGAGGTGGCGGGAGAATGTCTCGAAACGGGCAACTACACTTATTGGGAGTTGTTCCAGGCGAGGGTCCTGCAGCCCATCATGGAAAACGCTGATTCCCCTTCACATGTGGCGCAATTCCTTGCTGGCTGTCGACCTTGGCGACACACTACCTTCAAGCTTGCGAGGCGAGATCATTTACGCCTGGTTAAGGTATCGAAGGGCGATATTCGAGAGTACACCACTCTGCTGGGCCACGGGGGTGCAGCGTGAAGGAAAGAAAGCCCCAACTCCTACTGAACCACTATCTCAAGAAGCTGAAGCTACCGACCATCTTGCGAGAGTATGCGGCCGTGGCGGCCAGCTGCGCGAAGGACAACTGTGACTATACGCTCTTCTTACTTCGTCTGGTGGAACGAGAGGCGTTGGATCGGGAAAAGCGATCGGCCGAACGCCGTGTCAAGAATGCCCGCTTCCCTGTGATCAAGACCTTCGATACGTTCGACTTCAAAGCCCAACCTTCGATCAACGAGAAGCGGGTTCGGGAACTGATGGTCGGCGAATATGTGGACCGTCGGGAAAATGTCCTCCTGGTGGGCAACAGTGGCACCGGCAAAACTCATCTGTCCAGCGCTCTGGGGTTCGCCGCCTGCATGCAAGGCCGAAAGGTACGGTTCTTCACGGTCAAGGGGCTTGTGACGCACCTGACCGAGATGACCGAGCAGAGGCAATTGGAGCGAACCTTCAACCATCTGGAGCGTCAGGACCTGCTGATCCTGGATGAGTTGGGATATGTGCCCTTCTCCAAGACGGGGGCCGAATTGCTCTTTGAAGTGGTGAGTCGGGCGTATGAGCGCCTGAGCCTCGTTGTGACCACAAACC
>JABMQX010000701.1 GCA_013203085.1 bacterium
AAAGCCGCTTAAAACTTGCTTATCCTTTTTTATCTCAGACTATAGATTGATAGAGCCAAAAGTTCACAAGAATCGTGCCAACAAGCACATCGAAGGTTTCGCATCCTCCATTGGCTCAGTGCTTGTGGGAAGTTAGCTGGGATGGCGGCTGGCTTTCACGCGGGGGCTCTATGCGAGAACTGCGAAAGTCGTCTCCGAAATATGGAGAGCAGGCGACGATTTCACCAAGCATAGGGATCTGCCTTTCGAAGAAGTAATTGTTCGAGGGCTGCTCGCCCGTTATTCGCATCGGCTACTCTCCTTATGAAATGAAAACGGTCCACGTCCCAAAGAATGATGGAAACTGTAGTGAATCGGGACCCTGGTCCTTTTCTACGCCCGCGGTCGCAGCCACGCAGTTCACGGCTTACATGGCGCTGCTCAACGTGGTTATCTGGTATTCCGTCATCTGGCAGGGGCGGGCAATCGAAGCGGGGGGATCTCCGGCCACTTTGATGATTGATGCGGGTGCCGGGCTGCTTTGTCTCTTCCTCTTGTCACTGGTGAGAAAGCCGAAGCAGTTGCCCACCTCGACGGAAGGCGAGGCGAGGTGACTCTCGTCAAATCGAGGGCGGCCGCTATCTGACGCTCCATTCGTGGATGCCCGCAGACCACTTATCCTGAAACTGAACCTCAAGCCGCAGGCTATTCGTCTTGACTTTCTTGAAAGTCACCTTGTTGTATTTGTCTTTTTCTACGCCGTACGGCTCAATGTTGACCCCCGGTTTCCATTCGTCGCCATCCTTGTACAAGATCCGCCAGGACTTGGGCACGCGGCACTCCCCTATGCCGGTATCGTCAAACCAGTAGACCTCGGCGACAGAAACCTCCTCCCCTTTCGCGAAATTATATTGCACCCACTCCAGGGTGCCCTTACGGGGCCACCAGTGAAAGAATGGATTTGAGTGGTCGTCGGAACTCTTGGGTTCCAACTGATCTGTGAGGGCACTGATTGCACCACCACCCGAGACAGTCACCCGGCTGGTGCGAGCGATTGTCGGCGCCGGCAAGGGCTTTGCAGCGGCCACCTTGCGTGCGAGCCATACAGCCATCTGGCCCCGCCCCCGGTGGCACCACGCATAATAGGGAATCGCAAGAAAATCCACTGCCTCTTTCATCATCATGGGCTTACCGTCCATGCTGCGCTTCACAACGTGTGCTTTGCCATGCACAACCACAATCCCGTTGAGCATGTCTTCACGGTATTCCGACGTTAGCTCCGCATGGTCCGGAAGAAGCAGGTTAAGCACATGTCCGTCTTCATTGTCTATTCCTTCGGCGCAGTACACGATTGGCCCGCGCTCCAAGGCCACTCTCCCTTCGTCATCGAGAACATTATCGTGTGCCAAAACCCGTCGCACCGGCATCGGCAGATGCAATTCGATTAAGTCTCCTGCGTTCCACTTTCTCTTGATCCGGGCAAAGCCTTTGTGCATGTCGAGGGGAATCAGTCTACCATTGACCGCAAGAGTGACTTTCTCATCGCTCCGCCTTATGTAGCGATACAAGTCGCTCGGCACGGGTTGATTTCGCGCCCATCCAGGAATACGGACGTTGATGGTGAGTTCCTGATTGGGCTTTTCTGGTTCCACTGTGATCTTGACGTTGCCGCCCCATGGATAGCGTGTTTCCTGCTTAATCCGCAGGATCCTGCCATCAAGCTCGACGGTTGCGCTTCCACCTACGAAGAGGCTAATGTACAGGCCGTTGTCGGGCTGCGCGTAAGCATAGCCCGGAATCGAAGGGATGAAACGCACGACGTTGGAAGGACAACACGCGCAGCCGAACCAGGGAGACCGGGAGGCCCCACTGTGCGACTCCAGGGGATTTGGGTAGAAGAACTTATCCCCCTCCATGGATACGCCCGAAAGTAACCCGTTGTAGATGACTCGCTCCAAGACATCTATGTACTTCGCGTCGCCGTAAGTCAAAAACATGCGGTGGTTCCACAGAGCATTGGCGATGGCGGCGCACGTCTCGCAGTAAGCACTGAGGTTTGGCAAGACATACTCTTCTCCGAAACCTTCGTGGCCGCCCCGCGCCCCGATACCGCCGGTGATGTACAGCTTTTTCCCGACAACGTTGTCCCAGATGCGATCGAGGGTTTTGAGATAGTCGAAATCGCCGGTGAACGCCACGACATCCGCCATGCCGGAGTACATATATCCCGCCCGGACCGCGTGACCGACCGCCTCATCTTGCTCAACCACGAGTTTGTGATCCTGGCTGTATTCGCCGTAAAGCCGGTGTCCTTCAGTGCGGCCACGCTGATCAAGGAAGAACTTGGCCATTTTGAGATACTTCTCATCCCCTGTCACGCGGTGGAGTTTCATCAGGCCTATCTCAATTCCCTGATGTCCCGGCGGGTCGCACTTCTTGTCCGGGCCGAATACCTTGCAGATGAGATCCGCGTTCTTGATGGCCACGTCCAGAAGGGTCCGCTTGCCGGTGGAGAGGTAGTGGGCAACGGCTGCCTCGTAAAGATGCCCGACGCAATACAGTTCGTGCCCATGGGGGATATTTGACCAGCGCTCCTTGCCTCCAGGAGGCATCCTATCCGGTGTCATCGCCGTGCGTGCCGTATAGAGGTAGCCATCGTCTTCCTGCGCCGCGGCAATCTTGGCGATCACATCGTCCACGTATTCTTCCAGCTCCGGCTCCCGAGACAGGGCCAGTGCATTAGCCGCTCCTTCGATAACCTTATACACGTCGGAGTCATTGAAAAAGTAGCCGCGAGTTTTTCCCTTCATCAAGCCGCCAGCTATGGCAAAGTTGTCAATGCGGCCCGTCTCCTCGCATTTCCGAAAAGCGTGGGGAATCGTGACTTTTCGATTGGTCTCCAAGCGGGGCGCCCAGAATTGATCAGTGACGCGAACCTGTGTAAAAGGTACAGGCTTCAAGGGATAATCATTTTGCGCGCTTCTCACGCGTCCGACATGCAAAGTAAGAAACATTGGTCCTACAAGAATCACTGTGGTGACCCTATTCATGTCCATATCCTCCCGTGTTCGATACTCATAGACGTTGTTACGGACGTTCTTGACTTCAAGGTCCTGACTCGCTGGAGCTTGAACGGCGGATCGTGCGGCATCCGAAGAGTCCACCGGCCAGTTTGTCGGGGTGTGCCTCAAATCGGACCGTCACCTTGTCCTTATCG
>JABMQX010000702.1 GCA_013203085.1 bacterium
GGGCGCCGAAGGATACGTCTATTTCTACAGAAATACGAACACCGATGCTGATCCGGTCCTTGCCTCCGGCGTGGAGCTGACCGTCGGCGGCTCCACGTTGGATGTCGGCATCCGCGCGACCCCTTACGTTCACGATTGGGATGAGGATGGGTTGAATGACCTACTCTGTGGTGACGGGAACGGCAGTGTGCACTTCTTCAAAAACGTCGGCACTTCGCAGTCACCTTCATATATGGAGGATCACCTTATTGAAGAGGCGGGGGGCAACTTGGTGTACTTTGGCTACCGTTCCGCGATCCGGGTCTACGACTGGGATGGAGACGGCTTGAAGGACCTCTTGGGCAGCGGCAGCAACAACGTTAGCTGGTGCAGGAACGTGGGTACTAACTCAGCCCCTTCACTTGAGACCCCGGCGCCTCTCAGGGCTCCCCTGGAGGGAATGGGGCTCACCGACATTGACACCGGCTACCGCATGCGGCTCGAACTGGCGGATTGGAACAACGATAATGTGACCGATCTGTTAATCGGCGACGACGAGGGCTACATATTCTACTATGAGGCGTATCACTTCGCGTTCACCGAGATTGGTGTTCAGGACAGCGGCCAGGTCATCATCGAGTGGAGCAGTGCCGACCATCTCGCATACGACATCCTCGCTGGTATCGCCCCCGATGGCCTGAGGGTCATAAAGAGCAGTTTGCCATCCGGTGGAACAACAAGCAGTTGGACCGACAACTACAATAAGGACAAACGCTTCTATAGAATCGAACTCGTGCAGTGACCGAAACCGCCTTCAAGCATCGCTTCAAGATTATAAGCGAAAGACCCTGGGACGCCGGTCTTATAGCTCCAGACCCACCCCTCCGCATTCCGTCTGCGAAACAGGGATTTCGTACGTGGAGCTACTTATTGGGAACCCAGCAGGAGCGAAAGCCCATGTTCCGGCACTTCACGTCCGGAGGCGACAGGACGCGCAACGAACTGCGCGCCTCCGCGTCGCCGTCGAAAAACGACCCCCCGCGAACCACGGGACGAGCCCTCATTCGACTCCTCGTCCACTCCCAGACGTTCCCCGCCATGTCATAGCAGCCGTAAGGAGAGACTCCTTGAGGATATTTGTCAACGGGGGTTGTCCCCTTTATCTCCGAAAAGAGATTGTTGCACTTATCCTGATCGAATTCGTCGCCCCAGGGATACACTCGCCCATCGCCACCCCTGGCGGCTTTTTCCCACTGCTCCTCCGCGGGGAGGGTTTTGCCAGCCCAGTGACAATAAGCCATTGCATCGCTCCAGCTAACCAGAACCACCGGGTGCTTCGCCTTCCCTTTTGGGTAGCTTTTTCCTCGCCAGTTCGACTTCTTAGCCTCTTCCTTTTTGAGGAAGGGTACTCTATGCCCTGTTTCCCTGATGAACTCCCTGTACCGTTTGTTGGTGACAGGGAACTTGTCCATGTAGAAGGAGTCAAGCTTCATTCTATCTTTTCTTTTCCCGAAGAGGAATTGCCCTCCGGGCACCAAAACCATCTCTGCTCCATCTTTGAGCCAGATGATTTCCTTAGGAAGGTTCTCTACATAAGACGTGCCCTCCTTTGGCTTCCAGAGGCTGGTCGTGGATTTAGCCTCTTCGGCAGCCTCTCCGAAACTCAATATCATGCCGATTGAAAATAACAGTCCGGTCGTTCTGATAGGAGTTTTCTTCATGATCCGCTGCTCCCCCTTATGCTGCTGGCTCCACCACGGTGAGAAACTGCCCGGCGGGCACTTTTTGAAGAACCTGTCTGACTCCCGAGGGCCATGTGATCTCGATGCTGTCCACGACAACTGCCTCGCCGAGCCCGATGTGAACTCGCCGGTCGCTGACCGATAAATAACTGCCTCCTCCTCGCACATAATGGTGCTGGGTTTCGGCGCCCACATGGGCGACGACGCGTGCCCCGATGGCATCCCGGTTGCTCCGGGTGCCGACAAGACGCAGCGTCAGCCAATGTCCTCCCTTCGTGTCGTTCCTGAGAAGAACGGGCGGGGCGTCAGAGTTGTTAATGACCACGTCCATGTCCCCGTCATTATCCAGGTCTCCGACGGCCGACCCCCGTGCCACGTATGCTTTTCTGAAATGAGGCCCCGCTCTGTCGGCGACTCTGCGGAAATGCCCTCGGCCATCATTTTCCAGAAGAAGGTCCGTTTGGGCGTAGCGCTCCTCGAAGCCCGTTCTTTCTGCCATCACCGCCTCCTCAGAGCTCAACACACGTCCGCAACTAACGAAAACATCCATATCGCCGTCGTTATCGAAATCGAGAAAGCTGGGGCTGAAGCCGGTGTGGCCCCGGGTGGCATCGTAGAGGCCGGAGGTCACGGAAATGTCCGAAAAAACCGATCCTTCGTTGTGGAAAAGATTGAAGCTCTCCCTCCCGAGGCAGGGGATGAGGATGTCGAATAGGCCGTCCCTGTCCACATCCGCCACATCGACTCCCATGAAAGATTCCGTCTGGCCATTTCCATCGAGAGCCACCCCCTGCAGCAGGCCAGTTTCCCTGAATTTCCCCCCTTCATTGATGAAGAGGTAGTTAATCATGAAGTCGTTGGAAACAAAAATATCCGGGTCGCCGTCGTTATCGAAGTCGGAGCAAGCCAGCCCCATTCCCTTCCCGCCCGGTTGGTAAAGGCCCACATCTTTCGTCACATCGGTGAAGCTCCCGTCGCCGTTGTTGCGGAACAGAACGTCCGGACTGCCGCCGTAATTCTGCGGTCCCTGGTAGTCGTGAACGAGCTTCCCGGCAATCATGATCGTGACCA
>JABMQX010000703.1 GCA_013203085.1 bacterium
AGGAAAGCAATGGAAACGGCCGGCGCTTTCCAACTGGAAAAAAGGATCGCAGCGGGAATCGCCGCGGAGATGACATGGTCAAGAAGTTTGAGATCCGAGTTTCGGATACTGGCTGCGGCATCTCGGAGAAAAACCTGAAACACTTGTTCGATCCATTCTTCACAACGAAGCCCGAGGGCACGGGGCTGGGGTTGGCAGTTTCGCACGTGATTGTGGAAGAACATAATGGAGCGTTAGACGCGGAGAGCAAACTGGGCCAGGGAGCCATTTTCACAGTTAAGCTTCCGGCGGCCAACGATTTGTGAGACGGGCAAGATGAATATTGTGGTGGTCGCTTCTCAGCACAGGGAGACATTCGTTTCCCTGCAAAAGATGCTCGGCGAGGAATTTGATCTTCAGTTTGCCGAGCGTCTCCCACAGGTTTTCGAGGCTTTGGCCAAAAGGCCGACCGATTTGGTTTTCATTGATGCTCGACTGGCGGACTGCGAGGGTCAAGATGCGATCCGCGAAATAGCGTCCGCCTTTCCGGATGCATCTATCGTTTATCTCGCTCCCGCGGAAGATGGCAGGGGCGCTGCGATTTCGGAAAAGGAGGGAATCTACGCATCCCTCCAAAAGCCCCTAACTCGGGAAATGGTGCGATTTCTCGCGAAAAAGGCAATCGAAAAAAGGAAGTTATCGAGAAGAATTGAATATCTGACCTCTTATGCGGAGAGAAACTCGGCAGAGAGTTCTCCTGGCGCTGGAGGTCGGGTGCCCGGTGAATACCGTGGGGGGACGTCCCCGTTCCTCGAAAAGGGAATGCTCAGGAAGCTCCTGAGGGCGGTGAGCCCTGTCACAAACGTCAACAGGCTTCTGGGAAGGTTCGCGGACTCGGTCAGAGAACTTTTTGGGAGCAACAGTGTGGCAGTATTCTCCTGGGATTCGGTTAGGGGGAAATATGTGACTGGGGCATGGCAGGGAGTTGACGAGGGGCTGGCCGAGGTATGTTCTTTCAGCAATAAGCACGGGATGGTGAGGTGGCTGATCGAGCATCAGCAGTTACTCACCCGTGACAAGCTGGGCAGGGCTTTCGCGCACGACATCGCAGTGGAACTGAGCATGGATATGGATGCGCTTAAAGCCGAGGTGGTTATGCCTCTGCTGGAGAGAGGAAGTCTTATCGGATTCCTCACTCTGGGCAGGAAAATGACGGGGACAAGGTACGACGAGGAGGACCTCGATCTGCTGGCGCTAATCGGCGATTGCGCCTCAGAGGCGATCAGCGCCTCTTTAACGCACAGGGGACTGCTGGTTCAAAAGGACAGGCTGGAGGCAATCCTGAACAACATTGGTTGTGGGATCGTCGCTGTGGATACTGAGGCGAGGATCATCTGGATGAACTATTTCGCCGAAGGCGCCCTCGAGGTGAGCGCAGACAACCTTACAGGGAAAGGCGTTCAGAAACTCGGCTCGGTCCTGGCGGACATGGTTTTGAGAACTATTAGGGAGGACCAAACATTCGTGAGCCGCCGGTACCGTGATAAGACGACGGGGCGGGTTCTTTGCATGAGCACCTCCAGAATGTGTGACGAGAAGTCAAAGCTTGTGGGGGCAATTCTGTTCTTTACTGTGCTTCCGGAGTTGACAACTTCGACCACTGCGGAAACACAACTGCCGGAAGACGAAACGTTCGCCGCCTTCTGTGCGCACATTGCGGATAGGATCAAGAATCCTCTGGCTTCAATAAAGACTTTCTCGCAGCTTTTGCCAGAGAAGTTCGATGACACGGAGTTTCGTCAAAAGTTTCCTGAGGTTGTAGGGAAGGCAGTGGAGCGCATCAACTTGCTTGCGGACGGTCTGACTACTTACGGGGCGACGGGCCCCCTTGACTTGTCGCCAACAAGCATCGCAGCCGTGATTGAAAACACAGTGACAGCGTTGCGGAAAAGCCTCAACAGAAGGAAGCTCCGCGTTATTGCCCCCGGTGCGGAGAAACCGACGATGGCCCTGGCTGATGGACAACTGATCCGTTCGGCTTTTCTAAACGTATTGAGGAACAGCGTCGAGTCCACTCCCCCCGACGGAACGATTACAATTTCGGTTAGGGAGGTTTCGGCTAAGGAACTTCGCAAGGGGGATGAACTCGGGGTTGTTTTTGACAA
>JABMQX010000704.1 GCA_013203085.1 bacterium
ATTTTTCTGCGGTCTTGGGTGAAGCGGGCAGGTGTTATCCCCTCGTCCGACCCAGTCGCCGATGGAAACGGCGGTTCTACATGACCCCGATCAAAACAGGAAAAGCCTTTCGGTGACCGAAGAATGGGCCCTCTCCTCTATTCCAACCCCAGAAGTGCGAAAGAGAGGCGAATCACGACCGGGGATTTCCCGCCAGTGACAGGGATCAAAGGGGAATAGGCGAATCACTCCTCCTTGATTCGGTAAAATCTCCCTTTGACCTCGTCGGCGTGGGGACTGGTCGGGTTGACCAGCTCCTCAGGGGAATCGAGCCACTGAAAAGTGTCGCTGTCCCCCTCGAAGGTTGGGCCGCACGGTTTCCAGGCTGTTGCCTCGCAGGGGAGATCATCGGTGTATTCTATCTGGTACGACTTGCCGGGGATTGTCGCGCCGAAGGACACACAGATGCCGGAAATGAATTGGTTGACGGTAACAGCGAGGGGTTGGTGAGACTGTTCCTGCCGGAGAATCAACCACAGGTCGTCCCATGCCGCATTGGCGGGAGAGGCCTTTACATTGCTTGCGAACATCCAGAACCTCACCCACCTTGTGCCGGCAGGCACATCGTCGCATGAGGACAGAGGCGCCCACTCGCAGGTTGTCTCGAAGGAAAGCTCTTGTCTTTCGATGACGACCCGAGCGGTGTCGAGAAACTCGATCGCTATGGAGGGGATGACCGAATCGGTCTGGGTGGTCCTGATGACCTTCCCCCCCCAGGCGGCGACGATTTCTCTGTCGGGCAAGTCAATGACGTCGGAGAAGGGGGAAACATCCACATCTTGATAGGCTGCCAGAAGATAGGTCTCATCTACGGTGATCTGGGCGAGGCGGTCATATCTCCCGGAGGTCTGGTCCGCCCAGAAAGCCCATTGGCCCTGGGCTTTTTCGCCGTTGGTGACGGCGATGAACAGGTCCCTATCAAAGGAATATCGGTTTGCAGGATCGGGCACAAAAAAGGTGCTGGCATTGCTCCAATGCCGCGCACACTGTTCCTCCGCTCCCGGATTGAGCAGGAGGTTCGCGGTCTCGCTCCCGGGGGCGAGAGTGATTGTATCGGAAGGCTCGCCCTCCAAATTGGCATCCACGGCAGTTATGTAATAGGAGTAATCCCCTTCTTGAGCTACATCCAGATCGAGGTAGTGAGACTGGGTCAGGGGGGAGGACGTGATGTTAGCGAAGGGAGCCCCGCCAGTTGTACGGTAAACGAAATAGCCGAGGACATCTGCCTCGGAACACGGCGCCCAGCTCAAGGCAATTCCTCCAAGAGTGGCTTCGCCGGATAGTCTGAGCACCTTTTTCGGCGGAATGTCGCAAGCAGCCGTAGCGTCAACTTGTGCGGAATCATCGCTTTCGACGGGATGGTAGGCAGGGGCGAATGACCTGACCATGTAAAGGTAGGTTCTTCCCTCGACGGTGGAGTCGTCCCTCCAGCTCGTTTCCGCCGTTGTGGCAACCTCTTGGAAGGAGTCGGAGCCGTTTCTCCGATAGACGCAGTATCCGGCAGGTGGAACTCCAGCGGAGGGCGCGCTCCAGGAAAGAGCAATGCTTTGGTCGAGAGAAGAAGGGTCCGCCGTGAGGCTCGACGGGGGCAGGGGCTTACAGACGAAGTCCCACTCATAGACGACCACTCTGCCGGATTTCAGGGAGATGAAGAAGCGGTTTCCGTAACCTTTGATTGACTGTATCTGCTCCCCCTCTCCCATGTCCTTCGTAAAGAGGACCTGAGGCTCAACTGCTTTATCGGTGAGGTCGAGGACGAGGATTTCGTTTCCCGCTACCTCGGCGGTGATGAGGTGGGTTTCGTCGTGGGTGAGGACACAGGGCAAGAGGGGCCTATCGGAGACGCGGCTTCCGGGGTCCTCGCTGTCGCCATTCCAGTTGATAGGTGAGCCGAGGAACTGCGGCGTCGCTCCGTCGGTGGGCATTTCGGCGTTCCAGAGGGAATAGGAACCGTTCGGCGACTCAATCTGGCGAATGCGAATGAACCAGTGGTCCGGGGGATGAAGGGAAGCGACCCTCTCGATGAGCCACCTCCCGTCGTGAGTTACAGTGTCGGGGAGGACACGCGATCGCCAGGTTCCCGAGGAACAAGACCAGTAGCGATATTCCTCTGTCGGGCTGTGAGAGAAATCCACGATCGCTTCAGCGCCGTCTTGTCCCCCACACCAGAGGATGTCCCGGTCGGCATCGTAGAATTGATGGAAGAACGTGGAGAATCCGCCGATTCCCTCGTCCGCAACGGACATTTTGTGGCTGACGTGGTCAATCGTCAGAAGGTAAACGCCCTCACCGAAATAGACGGTCTGGCCGGAGGAGGAATCAACTGCGGATTGGCCGGACTTCATGGCGGCGGCTATGGCTGACCCATGCTTAACAAAGATCGGCGGGGTTGTGAGAAAGCTTTGAAACTCAGCCATCGGGAACTGCATCTCCGGTGGGGAGCCCTTGTCCAAGAGAGTCAGTTGGTCGCCACTGACATCAATGAGGTATATCTCCGTACCCGCGCCGCCTCCTGCGACCACCCTTTGGAAATACGGGTCATAGGCGATTCCATACTTGCCGTCCTCGCCGTAAGGCATCCCCTCAAACTGAGCCTGAGCGATGCGTCGGATTGCGGAAGGGTCGCTGGTGTCGAGAATATCAAGCCAGGAGGATTCACCTACGACGAAGAGGCGTGTGGCGTCGCCATTGAGGGTGATGCCGTAGGTCCCCCCGTGCCCGGGATCGAATTCGCCGCAGAATTCGAAGCGCTCCTCCTCGGAGTGTCTCGAGCGGGCGAGAGGTGGCGGCGGCAGGTGAGGCGATAGATGTTCTGCAGCATCCGACTGTCGGATGCAGGAGAACAGCAAAACGAGAAGAGATAATGTGATCGTGAACGGCAAACTCAGCATTGCCCCCCCTTCGCACAACCCCGGACCGGGAACTTTGCACAATGAGCTTATAGCAAATCAAGATAGAGCGGGTCAAGCGGGAGAGAAGGTTGGAACGTCAGTCTTGACTTGTGTCCTCGGGGACGGATTCTTCGGTCTCGGGCTTCTTCTTTTTTTTCTTTTTCTTTTCGCCGACGCGGAATTCGTGCATGGCGAAGAGGACAATAATGATGAAAGCCGTTGCTATAGGGGCTACTGCGTACTGGCCGAGGCCGCAAGCCATGCCAACGAGCATGGAAAGGAAAACAACTACCGTGTCCTTTGGGTCGCGGACGACGGTCCTGTATCTTATGAGGCTCAGGGCGCCCGCGAGGCCAAAGGCCCGCACGATGTTATTGGCAACGATGATCCAGATCATCGCCCCCCCGATGCACAGAAGAATCTGGCTCTGCATCATGGACGGATTGTACTTTTTCCTTTTCCCGGTGTAGGAGGCCCGATAAACGTGGGCCAGGATCAAGCCGAGGGCGCCAGCGAGGGCAAGCTTGAGGACGACGATGTTCCAGGGATCCGAACGACGGGTCTGGGGAAGCGACTCGAGGGTCTCGATAAGCGGCTCGGCGCCCGTTTGACCAAGGAGGACTTCACCCTGCGGTGGCGTGGGAGTGTCAACAGCGGAGAGCGCTTCCGGGGCCGTACGCGGAAGCGGAAGGAATCCGAGAATAAAACCAACCAATACCAGATGGACAAGCAGATTGGCTCGATTTATCACTGTTTGCTCCCTTGTCGCGAACAGAAACGAGGAAGAATTGCTGCTTTCCGGCGTACTCAGGCGGGTGCCGAGGAAACTTCTCCTGAGAGAGAGACCTCCTGTGATTCACCGACGGAGCATGGCTGTTCCTGGAAGAAGAACCGCTGCATGCCCAGGGCGAACTTTGAGAACCGGACGTTTCTTGTAGTACCCAATTCGTCAATGATGTCATTGAGCCAGAAAGGAGTATGTGGGCCGGAGACTTTTGTCTCCAAAACGACGCGGTTGTCTTTGGCGACTTTACCGGTCAAAAGATTGCGCATGGTAATGTTTTTGTCGAGAGTAATCCGAACGTCGCTATCTTCGGACGGCTGAAAGGAAATTCTCTTGTACTCGACAGTAAAGATCGGTTTGAGGCGATTGGAGGCGATGTAGCCCTGGATGCTTGCATAGGTATCAATGATATCGCGGTTTTTCTTGTTCTCGCTGATGACTTCTCTCAAAACATCCTGACCGGAGATGAACTCTTCGATGTGCTCTCGTTTGATTCTAAACCTCTTTTTCTGCGAGATCGCATAGTTCCTGACCTTGAGCTCCATCCAGACTTCGTCGGAGAACTTGCCATCGTAGCCATACTGCCTATACCGGACCTTGTACCGAATGGGTTCGCGGTTCAGCCAATCATAGTAAGTATCGAAGCTGTCGTTGTCGAAATAGGTCGTGCGGACGTTGGTTACGGGATGGTCCTTCCGGAACATGTAAACGGGGACGAATCTCTTAACCTTTTGCAGGGTGAGATGGTACCGATTACTCCCCGGCAGATATTTCTTTTCGCTTCTTTTGAAAGTCGTTGACATCTATGCTCCTTGCACCCTTGTCTGGCGGACGACAGCCGCTCCTGCCGGCGAGGGACCGGATTCTTTCGCGCCTTCTCTAATCGAGCGGCGGATGCCAGATGATCGTGGGGTTGTCTTTCTTTGCGTCCGACTCAACGTGCTTCTGACTGTACCATCTTACATGCCAATCGAGAAAGAGAATATGTCCGCCTCCCTGGTGTCTC
>JABMQX010000705.1 GCA_013203085.1 bacterium
CCCGACGGTCAAGATCGCCTTGACCTATAAGAGAGTCGCTTAGAGATGCTCAGAGAATGCACCCAACCATTTTACACACTTTTCTTGACATTACCCCTCGCCCCCAGAGCGGAAAAAACTCTTCCCTCAGGGCGAAAGCTGTTTTATAATATGATTATCACTTTCAGAGTGTTCTTGTCGGCTTTTGAAAGAGAAAACATATTGGGATTACGCTCAGACCTTGCTCGGAATTCCTCAGGTGGAGGTGCTGTGTGATGGAGATCGGCGGAAGGAAGTGTCTCTTCATCTTTGTGGCAGCCGTTGCGGTGGCGGCTATCATTTCCCGCGCGGACGCGGCGTCCCCGTGGCTGCGAAAAAGCAGTGTCGCGAGTAAGGCCCCCCGGCGCGCCGCCTTGCGAGAACCGGTCAAGGTTCTGGAAATCGTGAGCGGCGATTCCTTGCTGGTGCTGTCCAAAGGTCGGCGGATGCCGGTGCGACTTCAGGGGGTGAACGTCCCAGAAAAGGATGACCCGCGTTCCGAGGAAGCTGTGAAGCTGCTGCAAGATCTTCTCGCGAACAAATCAGTCCAGATGGCGTTCGGTTTTCCCCGCGAGGTCAAAAAGGATGATCGAGGAAGGCTCATCGCCACCCTTTTCGCCGATGGGGAAAGCGTCAACGAGCAGATGATAATCGCTGGTTGGTCCGCCGCCGATAATGTCGTTGAGCCGTCTCCGCTGGAGGGGAGCCACCACTTCGAGCGGGATGCGCCGGAGAAGAATCCTGAACCGCTCCTCACGACCCGAAGCAGCTCACCGAAAAGCCCAAAGAACGTCGCCGACCACTCTCCGAGCACGGAAAGGGTCTATATTAAATCCGGCGACAAGACTTATCATCGGGCTCGCTGCCGCCTATTGCAGAATGTACGAGCCATCCCCATCTTGAAGAGCGAGGCTATCCGACAGGGCTATAAGCGCTGCAGTCGCTGCAAACCGTGAGGATGCAAAGTGCGGCGTGAGGGAAGACGTTTCTGCCTTCACACAAGGCGAAACTTGCCGTGTACGCTATCGCGGTCGGGAATAGTTCTTAAGGTAGATCTTTGCGAAAGCGCAAACGCGAGGAGTCTCGCGGCTCGCAATCATGTCCTCATGACCTCCCTCGAATCATCCTGTCTATCCTGTTATCCTGTCAGAAAGAACGCGCTGGACTGTCGCTTGGGGGAGGGGCCCAGTCGCGATATGCGTTGTACACCTGGCGGATCCATTTGTTGGACTTGTTAAGCCTGACGGCTTCTTCGAAGTTTGCGACGGCTTTCTCATGCTCTCCCATCACCCCTTGCATGTACGCCAGGTACGCCAGATAAACGCCGTTGAGCGGTTCGAGCCTCACCGTTTTCTCGTACTGCTCGATGGCTTGTTTCGCGAGGCGTACTCTCCGAGCATCTGAAAGAGAATGGTCGGTCGCCAAAGCCTGGTAGTAGCGACCGAGATAGTTGCGATACTGCCCAGAGTGCGGTTCGAGCCTGACCGCTTTCTCCAACGGGTGGCCAAGGGAAGTAATGGGAGCCGGACGATTCCTTTTTCCCATCGAGTAAAGGACATACTCTTTCTCATATTCTTGGATACGCTCCCTTGCCTGAGAGCGGGAGAACGCTCGGTCGGCCACAAACTGCCTTGCCACAGCCTCCATCAAAACCAGGCAAAACATGAGCGGGATAGCTACAATTGCCCACCTGTTCATGCCGACCACGGCGGATCGCATTTCGCATTTCGGATTTCGGAATCTGCAATCTGCAATCCGCGGCCCCCGACGCCCGCCCCCCACTTTTGAGAGGTTGACCACCATGGCAACGATTGTCACCATCAAAAAGACATTCGCATCAATCCTCAAATTGAAGTCGGAAAAGCTGTGCACCAGAATCGCGAGTATTGAGACCGCTCCACCCATAGCCAACAGTGAGGTGGACCCACCCCGCCTCGGCGGGTTTAGATAAGTCCGAATCGCGATTCGAAAGAAAAAGATCATACCCAACAAACATATCGTCATCCCGGCCCATCCCGTTTCGAGCAGGGTTTGGACGTAGTCGTTTTCAGCATGGGGTGTTGTGCGAAGAACTGAACGGGTGGCGGAACGCTGTGTGAATCGGAGCGTGCCGTACTTCGGAAAGACCGTCTCGAAGGTGCCGAGGCCCGACCCCCAGACAGGATAATCTCCTACTGCTCTCCACGTGGCCTGAGTTACCTCCATCCGCCGCAAGAATGACGAATCCTTCGGAATCCGACCGAAGGTGCCCCACACCTTGAGCAAATCGCTCAAGCCAATCCATACCAGCACTAGAAAGGAAATTGCCAACAGGATCGTGATAATCCATGCCTTTCTACGATAGAATTGACGGCAGAGAAGGAAAATCCCGATGAAAACGCACGAGCAGGCAAATGCGATAAGCCCCCCACGAGATTCGCTGATCGCCAGGGATGCAATCATTATGACAGCAAGAAACGATAGAATGATCGCTTTGTAAAAGTCGTTTGACGCCAGTGTTCTTCGCCAACCACTTTCCTTCAGCCGAAACACGTACCTCAACACAAAAGCTATGGTGATGGGGATGACCAGCTCCACGTAACCGGCGAAGTGGTTCTCGTTGATGAAAGCTGCCATGAAGCTCCCACGGGGTACTTTTATGAGCCAGAATACTTTATCAGCCCGGCCCACCCTTTGCAAAAGCCCGAAGAACGATACACTGAAACCGATCAGGACTATCGCCATGAAAACCCTCTTGATTTGTTCTCTCGAGGTGAGGGTATTGGTGAGGCAAAGGAACAATCCCAGGTAGCAAAGCAGCTTCACAAGCTGCGTCTTGGTCGAAAAAAAGCCGGTAGTCGCAATGTTGAGCAGGGGGTTATCGGACAGAGGTACGGCATTTCCCCCGAGCAGGTGCGGGACCACTTGTGCGATAACAAGTCCTGTAAACAGCACGAGAGGCCCGGCTAAGGGAAACCGCATCCGATTTCGGATTTCGGATTTCGGATTTCGGAATGCCCGACCCCGATTCCGCAATCCCCAATCCGCGCCCCCCCCGATTGCAAAGCCCACAAGCCACACTGCCACCATCACGAGACAAACTAACTCCATGACCGAGATAGCCCACGTCTCAACCGTGCCGAAAGCTAACGGCGTGAAAACGAGGAGGGCCACAAGCAGTACTTGAACGATAACCGCTGTGCTCTTGGAACGGAGATATTCAGTCAACGACTTCCTCTTTCCCGTTGCGGCTTTCAGATTGCGGATTTCCGATTTCTGTATTTCCCAGTCATCTCACCCTCCTTTTTGGGTTTCCTGAATCCTGTGAATCCTGTCAAGAATCCTTCCGACAGGATAACAGGATCACCATTCCGCAATCTGCAATCCGCAATCCGCAATCGAGAATCCCCGGCCGTGTTCAGGAGGACGGCAGAGGAACCGGCCGGAAGCTCGCGTTCTCGAAAAACAGTTCTTCAGCATATCCCCCAGCTCCCCTCCTGTCAAGAACGGCACCGCTGCGAAACCTGGAAAGTCGAGGCAATCTACTGGAGTGTCCCATCCGGCGCAACAGCGGCTCCACCAAGAACTCTCTCGACAGGGTACCTCGTCTGAGTTATTCTTCTGCGGTGCAATAAGACTGGCTACCGGGTATCAGGTTCTTTGATTTGCTGAACGTTTTGCCTGATCAGCGGCTGAACGCATCTTGGCAAAGGAGCGGCAGGCAGGGTGAAAAAAGGGAACCGCACAACAGAATCCAAGAATCCGGGAGTTTCCCTGAGCAGAAGGGAGTTCATGGGAATTGTGGCGGGCGGCGCGGCCGCTCTGGCGCTGCCCGGTTTCGCGTCGAGAGCGCACAGCCCTTCTGGCAACAGACGGCCGAACATCATTCTTATGATGGCCGATGACATGGGCTGGGCGGACCCGGGCTACATGGGCAACAAGGTTATCCGCACGCCCCATCTGGACGCGATGGCGGCAGCGGGACTCCGCTTCAACCGGTTCTATGCGGCCGCTCCGGTTTGCAGCCCGACACGCGGTAGTTGCCTCACAGGGCGTCATCCCTACCGTTACGGCATCTTTCATGCAAACGTCGGTCATCTTCCGCCGCAGGAGATCACGCTTGCCGAGCTCCTTAAACCGCACGGTTACGCCACCGGTCATTTCGGCAAATGGCACTTAGGGACATTGACCCAAACGGAGAGAGATTCGAACCGCGGCGGCCAGCGGGGCGCCAAACACTACTCGCCGCCGTGGGACAATGGGTTTGACCATTGTTTTTCGACCGAGGCAAAAGTCCCCACATGGAATCCGATGCGGAAGCCGGGTTCCGACGACGCCTATGGAACGGCATACTGGAAGACGGGCGGTACTAAGGCGACGGAGAATCTCGAAGGGGACGACTCCAAGATCATCATGGATCGGGTCATCCCTTTCATTCGCGACGCCGTGAAGCGAGAAGAACGCTTCTTTGCGGTGATCTGGTTTCACTCGCCGCACCTTCCTATCGTCGCCGGGGCGAAGTATTTGAAGATGTACTCGGACCTCGTCCAGAGTAAAGCTCATTATTACGGCTGCATCACGGCGATGGACGCGCAGATCGGCCGCCTGCGCAAGGAGCTGCGTAACTTTGGTGCCGCCGACAACACGATGCTTTGGTTTTGCAGCGACAACGGCCCAGAAGGCAGAGCCGGGCGTGCACCCGGTTCGGCTGCTCCTCTTCGAGGGCGCAAACGCAGCCTCTTCGAGGGGGGGATTCGCGTGCCCGGCCTGCTCGAGTGGCCCGCGAAAGTCAAGCCGGGCTCCGTCATCGATGTGCCCGCCTGCACCAGCGACTACCTGCCGACGACCCTCAATGTGCTCGGTATCGAAATGCCGGACAGACGTCCGATGGACGGTGTGAGCCTTCCGCTGATCGAAGGTCCCATAAGGAAGCGTCCATGCCCCATCGCCTTTCAGTCGGGAAAGCAGCTCACCCTCATCGGCAACCGTTACAAGCTCATTAGCCCCGACAACGCCAAGACCTGGATGCTTTTCGACCTGGTCGCCGACTTGTCGGAGACTCACGACATCGCCGGTCAACACCCCGACATCGTCCGG
>JABMQX010000074.1 GCA_013203085.1 bacterium
AGAATAAAGCTCATTGCAAACCCCGGGTCGGGGAGATACCGTCAAGGGCGAGCGCTAACCGCGGCGAAAGAGTATCTTTCGCGCGCGGGCAACGCTGTGGATGTGGAGGTGTCGCCGCAGCCGGGTCGCGGAACCGGTGTGGCAAGGCGAGCGGTAACAGAGGGATACGAGGTGGTCGTCGCGTGTGGCGGCGACGGGACCCTCAGGGAAGTGGTCTGCGGGCTTGTGGGCTCCGGAGTGACCATGGGCATAATCCCTTTGGGGACCGGCAACATCATTGCCATGGACCTCGGTATTCCAAAGCATCCCATGAAGGCGTGCCGAACGATCCTCGAGGGAACCGTTCAGCGGATGGACGTCGGCCGCTGCGGAAAAAATCATTTCATCCTGGCTGCCGGAGTTGGCTTTGACGGCGAGGTCATCGCCGAAACGAATTTAGAGCTGAAATCCAAGGTTAAGAACCTTGCCTATATCTACGCGGGCCTCAAGCACCTCGTGAAGTTCAAGCCGAAGAATTTCCTGCTGGAGACCGACGCTTTCTCGGGCAAAGTTAACGCCCTCGAGATCGTCATCTGCAATTCCTATCGCTATGGCGGCTATAAATTGAAGCGAGGTATTTCCATCAGGGACGGGTTATTCGACGTTTGCGTCATTAAAGGGAAATTGCCCCTTGATCCACTGAAGATTTTCCTGTGGATCGTGTGCCGACAGGGCGTTCCCCGGCGCAACTTGCTGACTTTCAAGGCCAAGTATCTGAAAATCACTTCCCCGCAGGAAGCGATCGTTCACAACGATGGGGACGTCGTCGGGAAATTGCCCGTCGATTTCGAGGTGATCGAGAAAGGACTTTCCGTGATCGTGCCGAGAAGGCGGGCAACGTGAAGCTGACTGGACTCTCTTGAGTGATTGTGTTTCTTGCCGAGGCTTCGGATATCCATCGTGCACAGGAAATCCCTGCTGCCCAAACTGCTTCTGGATGCTTTGCGACTTCGCGCCTTTGCGTGAGGTTTCCTCTCTCCCGTCTTCTCTCGCCAAGACGCTGAGACGCCAAGCACCTTGAGAGTCCCGTACGAACCACAAATGGAGAATCATGATGGGGACGAAAAGTCTTGCTGCAATCGCGATTATCGCGGTCATCGCAATGTGCGCGGGCAACCTTCGGGCAAGTGTTTCGCAGCAGGGAGATAGAAATGCTTTTGCGAGGTGGAAGAACGGGCCGCCGTCGGATGCGGACTACTTCCCTATAGCCGTGTGGCTCCAGGACCCGAAACTCGCCCCGAAGTACAAAGAAGCCGGCATCAATCTGTACATCGGTCTCTGGAAGGGTCCCACGGAGGAACAGCTCGAGGCCCTGAAGGCTGCCGGAATGCCTGTTATTTGCAGCCAAAACGAGCTCGGCCTGAGGAACAAGGACGACACGGTCATTGTCGGCTGGATGCATGGCGACGAGCCGGACAACGCCCAGTCGTTGGGGAAAGGCAAAGGCTACGGTCCACCGGTGCCGCCGCAGCGGATCATCGCAAATTATCAGAAGATGAAAGACGCCGACTCCTCTCGCCCGATATTGCTGAATCTCGGACAAGGCGTGGCATGGGACAAGTGGATAGGACGCGGTGTCCGAACAAACCACCCTGAAGACTACCCGGAGTACATCAAGGGCTGCGACATTGTTTCCTTTGACATCTACCCTGTCGCCCACAGCCGTGTGGAAGTCGCCGGCAAGCTGTGGTACGTTGCCAGAGGCGTTGATCGCCTGCGGCAGTGGTCGAAAGGCAAGAAGGTCGTCTGGAACTGCATCGAGTGCACACGCATCAATTCGGGCAGGAAAGCCTCACCACATCAGGTCAGGGCTGAAGTATGGATGTCTTTGATCCACGGTTCGACAGGTCTCGTTTACTTCGTCCACGAGTGGAAACCCGGATTCAACGCGCATGCCTTACTTGATGATCCGGAGATGCTGAGGGCCGTGACTGCGCTGAATCGGCAGATTCACTCGCTGGCTGCCGTTCTCAACACGCCAAGCGTTGAAGGTGGGGCGACGATAAAACCTTCGCCGGAGGATGTCCCCATTGACATCATGGTGAAGCGCTGCATGGGGGAAACGTACATCTTCGCCGTGGCCATGCGGGATGCTGCCGTCAAAGGGCTCTTCGAGGTCCGGGGTCTCGCTGAGACCGCCACGGCAGAAGTCCTCGGTGAGAACAGAAGGATTCCCGTGAAGAACGGGAGGTTCGAGGATGACTTCAAAGCATACGACGTTCACCTATATAGAGTCCAGTAACGGGCTTGAAGGGGGTGGCGCTCTGTTTGAGTGGCACAAAGGGCTTGCAGCAGACATCCGGGGGGAGTGAAGAGTTCTTTTCCGGGAGGAAAGCGTGATGAAGAATTGGCATGTCATTATGATTGTGTGTTTCTTGCTGGTATCCTGTCCAGCAGCGAGAGCGACCGATTTCTACGTTGCCCCGGACGGCAACGACGCATGGTCGGGGGAACTGCCCACACCGAACGAATCGAGGACCGATGGCCCGTTGGCAACGTTTCGCGCCGCGCGGGATGCTGCGCGGAAGCTGGGTCCCAAGAAGCCGAGAAGGATTTTGGCGCGGGGTGGGGACTATTTTCTCGGACAAACCTTTGCGCTCGAGGCGCAAGACTCGGG
>JABMQX010000706.1 GCA_013203085.1 bacterium
ACAGGATTCTCAGGATTATCCCCGCGTTCCGCGGGGTTATCCTGTCCCACTCTTGGCTTCGTCTCTGCGTGCTCGGTAAACGCAGCCGCACCCAATCCTTCCGAGGACTTTCTTTTTAACGGAGAATGTGGCAAACTGATGAACGGAAGATGATGAGCAGGACAGTCATAAAGAAAGGCTTGACTGGATCGTAGAGTAGGTTACGCTTTTGCTCCTTTTCACTTCTGGCTTCCAGACGCGAAAAAACAGTTTCACAAACTAAGGAGACTCGTTCCGAAGCTTATGCGAAGTCGAGAAAGAATGTTGCGGATATCGCTGACGTGTTTTCTATGGTGTGTATCGCTTGTCGTCGCGGCTGCGCCGACGGACGTTGTGATCAACGAGATCATGTACAATCCGCCGGATGATGGCACCGGGGAAGAGTTGGAATATGTGGAGCTTTACAACAAGGGAGCCGAGGACGTTGACCTCAGCGGTTGGCAATTTGCGGACGGGATTGATTTCACCTTCCCTTCGGGCACAATCATCGAATCCGGCGGCTTCCTCGTGGTCTGCTCCGACCCGACGGAGATGGTCTCCACATACGGAATATACAACATCATCGGGCCCTTTGACGGCAGGCTCAACAATCAGGGCGAACGCGTCGCCCTGAGCGACAACTCCGCGGTCCCTGCTCTTATTGATGAAGTGGATTACGAGACCGGTGGAGAATGGCCAGGTGAACCGGACGGGAACGGCCCTTCCCTCGAACTCGTGAATCCCTGGGTGGACAACAATGTCGGAGGGCATTGGCGAGCGAGCGAGCCCCCGGAGGATAATGGCACTCCCGGTGTCCAGAACAGTTGCTATCAAGGGAATCCCCCTCCTGTAACCACGAGTGTGAGCAGATTCCCCATCTCACCCGACGCGACGCAGAACGTGACCATCACAGCAACGGTTCACGATGATACGGCCGTTCAGGCCGTGCACCTCAGTTTTATTATAGGTGATGATCCGGGCGGCGAAGCGATCACACTTGAAATGAATGACCTCGGCGATAGCACTTATTCGGCGACGATCCCGCCTCACGGCGACGGAACATGGGTCTGGTACACTATCGAGGCCAGCGATGATGAGGGCGCCGTCGGAGGGTGGCCGATAGGTGCTCCGGCCAACAAAGCGTGGTATCGGGTGGAGAACATTCCGGGTGCCGAAGGCGACATCGTCATCAACGAGATCATGTATAACAACACCGAGAAGCGGGGCACCGACCTTGAATGGGTGGAGATCTTCAACGCTGGCTCGCGCACGACTGATCTGAGCCTATGGTGTTTGAAAGACGATGAGGACGCACATTCGTTCTATCTACCACTGGGGACATCTCTTGCCCCAGGCGACTTTTTGGTCATTTGCCACGATGCGGCGAGAACTGAGCAGGTTTACGGTATCACGAACGTCGTGGGAGATTTTGCGTTCCGTCTGAGCGACGGCGGATCGCAAGTCCGGCTCTTCAACGCCAACGGGCTTCTTATGGACTGGGTGGAGTATGAGGATTCGTCGCCCTGGTCGGAACTCGCGGATGGCCAGGGCGCCTCTATCGAATGTGTCAATCCTTCGGAGGACAACTCGCTCTTCAACAACTGGGGTCCGGGCCTGCCTGCGGGCACGCCCGGAGCCGTCAACAGCATCTATTCCACAGAGAGCAGCTACGTTGACATTGTGATCAACGAGATCATGTATCACCCTGCCAACGATGATGATGACGAACAGTTTATCGAGCTTCTCAACAGAGGCTCTCAGACTGTTGACTTGAGCGGCTGGCAACTCACGAGGGGCATAACCCATGAGTTCATCGCGGGCACGACGATCCCCGGCGGAGGTTTTCTTGTCTTGTGCAAGAATCGTAGCCAAGTCCAGAAGATGTACCATTTCTCGGCGCCTGCCATTCGATGGGACATGGGAAGGCTCGACCACGGAGGAGAGACACTCGCTCTGGAAAACGCTGTGGGCACGACCGTTGACATCGTCAGATATAACGATGTGCCGCCATGGCCGGTAGCCGCGGACGGCTTTGGCTCTTCTCTCGAATGCATCAATCCCTTCGTTGACAACAATCACCCCAGAAATTGGCGGGCGAGCAGCGGCTCTACATACTGGCAGTGCGTACAGAGAACAGGTACAGCCACCTCCAGTCGGCTGTACATCTATATGCTTGAGCCGGGGGAATGTCTGATTGACGACGTGTCCATCACCGACATCGAAGGAACTGATAACTATATCCCCAATGGTGACTTCGAGACTGACGAAGCCGGTTGGCAAAAGAGCGGCAACCACTCCGGATCTTATCGCGAAATAGGGCAGGCTCATTCTGGAAACGCTTGCATGCATGTCGTGTCTACGGGTACAGGAGGAAGTTCTTCAAATAGCGTGAGCATTTTCACTGCGCCTGATCTGGTTCAAGGACAAACCTACGTCCTGTCATTCTGGGTGAAACACGTGAAGGGGGGGACGACGCTTTATTCTCGCCTCTCAGGAGGTGGAATCGGCGGCGAGACTACCCTTGCGGGCAGTGGATTACTGAGTTCTCCGGGAGTTCCCAACAGCTCCTTCTCCCTTGACCTTCCTCCGTTCATTTCGGCGGTGGGGCACCTTCCCGCTATGCCTGAGCCTGACGAAGTTGGCAGAATTGTGGCGGCGGTGGAGGACGACGTGCAAGTCACTCTGGTGATGCTCGAGTACAAGTCCGCTCTGGAGGACACTTGGACGAGCGTGGAAATGCACGATGACGGGCTGAACGGAGACGAAGTGGCGGGTGACGGGCTTTATTACGCGATGACTACCGCCTATCCTTCCGAGACGGTCGTGCAGTACATCGTCGGCGCCCGGGACAACGCGGGCAATACCGCGCAAAGCCCCGCTGAGAACGAGCCGAAGCCAAACCACGCTTACTTCGTTTACAACCGGGAAGTCGTCTCGAAGTTGCCGGTCTATTTCATGACCATTCCCAACATGGCAGCCATCAGCCCTTGGAGCGATAACTACCATCCCGCGACCTTCGTATATCAGGGGAAGGTTTACGAGAACGTGGGAGTCCGCTATCGAGGTGGGACCGCTCGATCCTATCCCAAAAAGTGTTTGAAAGTGCGATTCAACAGAGGAGATTTGTTCACCGGCACCGTCGGTAATTCGCGGAAATCAATAAACCTCCAGGCGCTGTGGGCCGACAAATCGTATCTGCGCGAAAAACTGGCCTATGATATGTTCAAGAAGATGGGGGTGCCTTATTGTGAGACTCGCCACGTTCTCCTCCACATCAATGGTTCGTACTGGGGGCTGTTCCTCGAGATGGAGGCGCCGGGCAGAAGGTACTTGAAACGAAACGGACAGGACGACAGCGGCAACCTTTACAAAGCAGCCTTCAGCGGAAGCGGGGGCACGGGCACGAGCGCCAATGGGTTTGAGAAGAAGACAAACGAAACGGACGGCAGTAAGGCGGACCTGGAATCCTTCCTGTGGGGGATCAATAACACGCCCCTAGAAGAGATAACAGACTTCCTCAACACGCACACCATTGTGGACTCACACATGGCTTACAATGCTGTAGGCTGCGTCATCGGCAGCGCCGACCAGCCGCATAAGAACTACTTCGTTTACCATGAGCCTACTTCGGACAAATGGGAGATGTTCCCCTGGGACATGGACCTCACTTACGGTCGAAACTACTATCCGGGCCACGGAGTTTGTAACGATATCATACGTTGGGACAGCCATATCTTCTTGTGCAGCCGCATTCACCCCAACTACGATGGTTTCTGGAACAGGATCATAGACCGCTTTTTCTATCCGGAAAATAGCCTTTATACCGAGCCCTTCCGCACGAAAATGGCCGAAACAACCAAGTACATTCTGGACTGCTTTTTTACGACCAAACTCCAATATGAGGAAATAGATTTACTTGTGGGGCTAATTCGAGAGGAAGCGG
>JABMQX010000707.1 GCA_013203085.1 bacterium
CCGCAGTACAGAACCTCTTCCCCCATCTCCTCGCTTGGAAAAGCGACCACGAACTCGCCGGATTCGGAGATTAACTGATGGCTGTATCGGGTTTTGCCGACGGAAATCGCCATCATGGGAGGGTCAAAGGAGGTCGGCATACACCAGCCGAGAGAGATGATATTCGGCTTGCCTTCGAAATCAACCAAGATAGCCCAGGAAACCTGCTCGGGATATTTCCTTTTCCACGCTTCTTTGACGGTAACTTGTTTCATCAAATCCCGCTTTCTCCAGAGTGATGTTGCCGACGGGCTGTCGCCCTCTATGCCGAAGGCACTCTCAAGGGCGAAGTTTGTTCATCCGCATGGACTTTATTGAGTGTGAATGGAGGAAGGCTCTCACACAATCGCTTTTTCCGTTTCGGGGTCGAAGAAATGAGCCTTGTCCATGTTGAAAACCATATCTATGTTCTGGCGAATGGCGCTTTTGGGGTGTGATTTGACGCGGGCGATGTAGGAATTGATTCCGGTGTTGAGGTAAAGGTAAACCTCCGATCCCATCGGTTCAACAACCTCAATGAGGGAGGTGACCACTCTCCCTTCCGTCGGCCCCACAGCATTGGCTTTGGTCCAGACATCCTCCGGTCGTATTCCGAAAATGATCTTTTTGCCCGCATAAGGAGACACTTTCTCCTTGTGCTGGTCGCCGAGGCGGACTTTGAATTTCCCCTCGTCGAAATGAAGGGCGGCGTTCTCGGAGACAATTGTCCCGTTGAAAAAGTTCATGGGAGGGCTGCCGATGAAACCGCCGACGAATACAGTTGCCGGATGATCGTAGAGATTGATCGGGTTGTCAATCTGCTGAACGACGCCGTCCTTGAGGATCACGATACGGTCGCCCATTGTCATGGCTTCTACTTGATCGTGGGTCACGTAGATCATGGTGGTCTGAAGGTCCTGATGCAGCTTGCTCAGCTCCGTACGCATCTGCACTCTCAGTTTCGCATCGAGGTTGCTCAGAGGCTCGTCGAAGAGGAAGACCTTCGGTTTTCGGACGATTGCTCGTCCCAGCGCCACCCTCTGCCTTTCTCCGCCGGAGAGAGCTTTCGGTTTTCGGTCGAGGAGATGGCGGATGCCGAGGATGTCTGCGGCTTCCTTGACCCGTTTATCAATCTCCGGCTTGGGCAGTCGCCGAAGTTTCAGGCCGAACGCCATGTTCTTGTAAACGGTCATGTGGGGGTAAAGGGCGTAGTTCTGGAAAACCATAGCGATGTCGCGGTTTTTCGGGGGGACATCATTGACCAGTTTTTCGTCAATGTAGATTTCTCCCTTCGTGACCTCCTCCAGCCCCGCGATTAGACGCAACGTAGTCGATTTGCCGCAGCCGGAAGGGCCGACGAGGACCAGAAACTCTTTATCCGGCACGTCAAGGACGATATCGTCAACGGCCCGAACATCCGGTGCGAATATCTTTCTAACATCCTTTAACCTGACGCTTGCCATGGCAGCCGTCTCCCTCTTGTTGTTTTTTCGTTGCCGCAATATAGCAGGACGGCGCTTCCCTGTCAAGCATCTGGAATCCGAGCTGTTTTAGCGTGAGCTACTCATCATGAGGGCACTGGCAGTCCTCAGGCGGCCTGCCGCTTGAGGATCGCTCGCACGGTTCGCAGAAGGATTTCGGGAGATGGAAGATCCACCGCAGCAGAGGGTGGTGCTGAGAAACCGGGACCTTGGAGATCACGGAGCAACGATGAAAAGCGGCGGCTTTCACGAAAAAAACAATGTCACAGAATCGCAGCGCAGAAGATCGGCCTGGGAGAAGTTGGGCGAAGTGGGAATCACTCCTCGAAAATGTCCTCGTTCTGTTCTCTCTCAAGCAGACTCATCAGGTCGGTCAATTCGCGATGGATCTCAGCCAGTGATTCGGCATCATCGAGTGCTTCCGGCTGGGCTGCTTGGCGGCGGGCTTGTTGGGGAACGACCGGGGACCTTTTGCCGCTGAGCACTTCCCTCGCCCCGGGAATGGTGAACTTGTTCTCGTAAAGAAGTTCTTTGATCTTGAGAATGAGCTCGATATCCTTCTTGCGGTAGGTCCGGTGGCCCTTTTTGTTCTTACGGGGTCTTAGGGAAGGAAACTCGGACTCCCAAAATCTCAGGACGTAGGACTCAACGCTGGTGATCTTTTTGACTTCACCGATGGAGTAATAGAGTTTGTCGGGGATTTCAGCGGTGGTCATTCATTCCAGCTCCTCTTCGAGTTCCGGTTTCGGCGAACGTGTCATGAGCGAGGCAATCGCCTGCCGTGGATCTTTACCTTCATATATTATACGATAAACCTCGTTAGTGATAGGCATTTCGACAGCATGTTTCCGGGCGAGCTCTGCGGCTGCTTTGGCTGTTCTGATTCCCTCAATGACCATTTCCGTGCTCTTCTCGGCATCCTCAACGGAGACGCCTCTTCCTATTTGAAAACCGAAGTTGTGGTTTCTGCTGAGGTCGCTGACGGCGGTGGTAAAAAGGTCGCCGAGACCGCTGAGCCCGGAAAAGGTTCGCCGATCAGCCCCCATAGCCGCGCCCAGGCGCGCTATCTCGACCAACCCTCTTGTGATTAGAGCGGACATGGTGTTGGCGCCGAGCTGCATCCCCGCAATGATTCCGGCGGCAATCGCTATGACATTCTTCAGCGATCCTCCAAGTTCCACTCCAATCATATCACGGTTGGTATAGACTCTCAGCTTGTCCGTCATCAGGATACTCTGCACGGTTTTGGCAGTGGATCGTGCGGCGGCGGATATGGTGGCGGCGGTGGGATGCCCTTGGGCAACCTCGCGGGCAAGAGTCGGCCCGGACAGGACGGCGATTTTGACATCTCCGAGAACGTCTTGAACGACTTGAGACATGCGAAGCAACGTACTATTCTCCAAACCCTTAGTGGCACTGACTACAACGTGCTCGGGGGATACGTGGGGCTTGATCCTCTCGCAGATATTTCTAAGGAAATGGGATGGGGTGACGAGGAGGATAATCTCGCTTCCGCGACAGGCCGCCGAAAGGTCTGAAGTTATCAGAAGGTCTCGGGGGATTGGAATTCCCGGGAGATACTTAGTATTTTCCCGCCTCTTTTTGAGGACCTCCACATAATCATCAAAGGCGCCCCAAAGG
>JABMQX010000708.1 GCA_013203085.1 bacterium
AAAGAAGAACTTCGCTCGTTCGCTGGGGATCGAACACCATGTTGTCTTCACGGGATTCGTTCCGCCCGAAAAGGCGGGCGTTTACCTTTCTCTTGCGGATGTGCTTGTCTCTCCCCGCCTCCGTGGGACGAACTTTCCGATGAAGACATATAGCTACCTCGCTTCCGGGAAACCTCTCGTGGCCACGGACATTCCCGTTCACACTCAGACGTTGAGTCGCGAAACGGCATTGCTCGTGCCGCCCACCGCCGAAGGTCTGGCTCAGGGAATCGTCAACCTCCTTGCCAATCCGGCACTGGGGAAGTCCCTTTCGGAACAAGCGAAGAGATTCGTCGAAAAGGAGTTCAGCGAGGAGGCATACCATAGAAAAGTCGCAGAGCTTTATCTGTGGATCGCCGCTGAAGTTGCCGCCCGGCGGGGTGAAACAAGCTAACGGAGAAGGGTCCGAAGAATGTCTGCGGAGGTTCTGTTCCGTCTCGGAGATGCTTGCCAATGCAGAACCCGTTGAGTGTTTTCCAGAGCGCGAGAAAGGCTCAGCGTGCCCGGAAGAAAGGGATGGCGCATTGCAAATACCTCCCCTTCCGGCTCGTCGTGGAGACGAGCAGCGTCTGCAACCTCCGCTGCCCGATGTGTCCCGTGAGTCTCTCCAGCAAATTCACGCGGGGGAAGATGAAATTCAGCACCTTCAAGAAGGTGGTTGATGAGTCGGCTTCCTTTGTTAGCGAGATAAACCTCAGCCACAGGGGAGAACCACTTCTGAACGGGCATCTCCCCAACATGATCGCCTACGCCCACGAGAAAAGAATCGCTACTCGCCTCAGCACTAACGCCACTCGCCTCACAGAGGAACTCGCTCTGAGATTGATACAGTCCGGGCTCTCTTCCATAACGTTTTCGGTTGATGGGCTGAAAAGCGGAGCCTACGAGAGGATCAGGGTCGGGGCACGTTTCGATGAAGTGATGGACAACATCGTCAACTTCTTGAAGATGAAAAGAAGGCTTCGCTCCCGAACGCCCACTACGACAATCGAAGCTTTAGACCTATGGGAGGCTCCTGTTGACGAAGATAGGGCAAGGCGGTTCCTCACGAACTTCCGTTCTCTCCCGCCGGTCAGGCTAGTGATTAGGGCGCCCCATAACTGGGGGGGAGCGATTCATCTGAACCGGGGAAGCGACTACCTCGCGTCAAAGCGGTTCATTTACGGTGGCTGCCCTCTCATCTGGAATACGATGCTGGTTCTCTCGGACGGGAGCGTGGCTCTTTGCACGCAGGATTGGCACAACGACAATCCCGTCGGAAACATTCATGACTTCACGTTGCGGGAGATGTGGAATGGGTGGACGCTGACCTTCGTCAGGCAGCTCCTTGCCACCCGACAACACCACCAGATAGAGGTTTGCAGCCGATGCAGTCTTCTCTGGCGAGAAGGCTCATCCCGGCTCAGAACCGTTGGAGGCAAACCTCCAGTCCACGACAGGATCGTCCGGCTCGGGCGGACAAGAAGTTATCTGGTGGACATGCGATGCTCCACTTAATGACTGTAAAGGGGGAGAGGAGAAGCTGAGAGGTCGGAGATTCGGGGCAGGTGTTGACCCGCGGCGAGCACTCAGTAAAATACTGCGGTCCCCGCCGGAACGTCGGCCTCCGGGGACGCGAGGCGCCGCTCTATTCTCTCCTGAGGGGGTGATTTTCCAGGTTGACGTATTCGGGGAGAGGTCCGCCGAGGAGGGGCGTGGCGTAATCGAGGAACGCCGCTGAAACGCCGTTCCCTTCGTCATTGATGAACTCATCCGGCATGAGTTTCTCCGCGTTCGCAACCTCCTCCAATGGTACGAGGCCCGTGGTGCAATGATACGCTTCTCCCGGTTCGCGGATAAGCGTGACCATTTTGTCGGTTGTCCCTTCGACAGCGCCTATCACTGCGTTCCTGCCGACCATATAGGCCTCGTCGGCGTCCACCTGGGAAATGCAAATGCCCGATGACCTCTGCATCGTCCCCGGCTTATCCATTCTTGTCTTGAGCTTGAGGTTGTCAACGATGAGGTCAACGAGGAATTGCCCCAGGCCGCCCAGTTCCGGATGCCCGAAAGCATCAATATTCATCCCCGCCTGATATGCCGCCGCGTAGCTTCCGTCAGGATTTTTCAACCCCTCGCACCCCGCTATCACAACCCAGCCTTTCTCCTTGAAGACCGTCTCAACGTCTCTCAGGAACTTATCCGCCGAAAATGGTCTCTCGGGTAGATAGATGAGGTCAGGGGCGAATTTCCCGGCGAGGGCTGTTGCGGCGGTAACCCACCCGCTGTTGCGACCCATCGTCTCGATAACCTTCACCATCTCCGTATAGCGAAGAGAAATCGTGTCCATAACCATCTCTCCGGCGGTGATCGCCTCGAAACGGGCGGCGCTTCCAAAACCCGGGCTATGGTCCGTGAAAGCCAGGTCGTTGTCTATCGTTTTCGGCACGCCCATCACGCGGATGTCGTAGCCCTGCTCGCGAGCGATTCGCCCGATCTCGTGGGTGGTGTGCATGGAATCATTGCCGCCGATGTAGAAGAAGTACCGCACATTGTTGGCGGAGAAGATGTCCAGAATTCGCTCGTAGTCCTCGTCCGCAGGCTTGTAACGACATGAGCCAAGAGCCATCGTAGGGGTCCGCCGCAATCCCTCAATTGTGCTCGGCTTCTCAAGCCTCAAATTTACGATGTGTTCCATTAACAGCCCCTCCACACCATTCCGCGCACCGTAAATGCCTTCGATCTGTTCATGCTGCATCGCTTCCTGAATCACTCCGCAGAGGCTGCTGTTGACCAC
>JABMQX010000709.1 GCA_013203085.1 bacterium
GAGGAGGGCGGTTACGAATTGAGGTCCGAGGATGTTGACACTCTGATCGAAGCGGCGGACTCCCACGACGATCTGCGGTTGGTGAACCCCCTTTGCTTTGAGCCGCCTCTTGCGCCCCTGGTTGCGGCACGTTTCACCGAAGAGACGATTTCGCTGGAGAAAATCCTCGCGGCTTACACGGCTCTCCGTGAGAGGCACGACTTGATGATCGTGGAGGGGATTGGTGGGTTGATGGTGCCGATCCGAAAAGACTACTTCGTCGCGGACATGATGAGGGATTTTGAGCTGCCGACGGTCGTCGTAGCAAGACCGGGGCTGGGGACGCTCAATCATACTATTCTCACCGTGAAGCACGCCCAGGACCGTGGGATCAGCGTTCTGGGCATCATCATCAATCATGCCGAGAAAGAAGATCGTTCCGAAGCCGCCATCACGAACCCTGCCATTCTCGAGGAATCCTGTGGCGTGCCCGTCCTTCAGATTGTGGAGCATACATCCCGTCTCGACGACCCCGGCCTTTGCCTCGATGCGTGCCGGAAAATCCTCGGCGGAGATTAATACGGCGCCCTCTCGCCGCTTCGGACCGGTTTTTACTCTGTTACGAGATAAGCGTTATCAGCGTCAAGGTGTTACGACGAAAGTCAGCGCTCGGGTCAACATACCGTCAAAACCGGCTTTCGTCGTCGGCTGTCATGCCTCATATGAGGTGTGTGGGGTTGGGGGGAGAGGTGAGGACAGCGTTCGACAGCCCTTGAAAATGAAACAGAGGCCTGGTGGTCCGGGATTTTTTCCCCGCCCTGAAGGGGCGATCATAATGAAGCCCAGGGCAACGCCCTGGGAAAAAGTTCGGGGTATAGAACCTTGAGCCCTGAAAGGGCGAGATAAGGAGAACTTCACGATGCCGCAATCGCTGGCAAGGATTCTCGTCCATCTCATCTTCAGCACAAAAAACAGGGAACCGTTTCTGCGGGATGAAGTACGGCCGGAGCTCCATAGATACATGGCAGCAATCCTCAAGGAATTGGGCTCACCTGCAATCCTCATCGAATCGGTCAGGGACCATGTCCACATTTTGTTTTCTCTGTCGAAAAACCAAACATTGATCAGAATCGTTCACCAGGTAAAGACAAGTTCATCGAAGTGGATAAAGACCAAGGGGAGCGGCTACAGGCAATTCTCCTGGCAAAATGGATATGGTGCATTTTCAGTGAGTCAATGCAGAGCTAAAGATGTGCAAAGGTATATTGCGAACCAGCCGGAACGTCACCGCATCAAGACATTTCGGGAGGAATTCCGGGAACTTTTGAAAAGGTATAACGTGCCTTACGACGAACGCTATGTCTGGGACTGAGCTATTGCGCCCCTTCAGGGCTTCTCTATTTCGCGGCCTTGTTCCCCAGGGCGTTGCCCTGGGCTGCAGTATTCAGCCCTTTCAGGGCTGGCTATCCCTTTTCACTTCTGACGCGACATCCCAGCGTTTGAGGGATTCTCCGTTTTGCAGGTTTCCAGGGAGGATGCCAATCCTCGTTTCTCTACCTCTGAACGAGTGGCCCGCAAGAGAAGAAGGAGGCTGCTCCGGAGTAGAAGAAGAATCCCCCGAGTGCCAGAAGGAAAACCGCGCACACCCCAATCAGAATGCGGTAGGTCTTGTCTGTGAAAAACTTTCTGCCGGTGGCGATCATGAAAGAGACGAAGCTGTACCACAGAAGGTCCGAGAGAATGTGTCCGACGTAGAACGACGACAGGCTCAGCCCGGGGCCGAGACCCCTATCGGCAGCGAGCTTGTTCGCCTGAGCGATCATGGCAAGCCCTACTGTTGCCCACCAGAGAGGCCAGAAAGGGTTGAACAAACTGGTTGCTATGCCCGACCAGATTGCCCTGATTTTCCCCTTTGGAGAAATGGCCGTTGAAGAGCAGTCTGTAGGAAGCACCGCCGACATTGCTTCTCTGAGCATGCCGACAGCCATCGCTCCCAGGACGAGCCCTCCCACGACGGATATCGTCCCGAGAACAGGCCCTTTCTGCAGAAGCTCACCCAACCCCAGTCCAAGTCCGAGGACCACCGGAAGCTCAAGGGCCTCGTGCCCCAGCACCAGGAA
>JABMQX010000075.1 GCA_013203085.1 bacterium
GGTTCCGGGAATCCCGCGGCCCGAAGAAGCCGATACGAACTTCCTCGATGTTCGAGGGGTCAGGCTCGTCCCTTTCGGGGCCGTGATACTCCGCCTTATCGCTGAGGATGCTTTTGGGGGTGACGACGGCGGTTCCGGCGCCTGTCTGGGCGGAGATGGAAGCTGCAGCGGAAAGGCCGAGCGCGACGCCAATGAAAGTCACTACGGCACCCCGGCAAGCTGTCGAGAAGGTGGCGAGGGCGGACCTAATCATAACTTGGCGTGACTGTTGGCGGTAGAGGTTTGCTCCGTTTGCTTTTCCTTCGGTCCGAAAAGTTCTTCGCGAGTGTAGAAGTTGAACGTTCCGTTCTGGAGAATCGCCAGGGATGCCGGGCTTACATCATTATGGGTGGCGTCGAAGATAATCTCGCCGGTGACGCCGTGGTAGCGTTCGATTTCGGCCATGCTGTCGCGAATAAGTGCCCGGTTCAAGCCAGCCTTCTCGATACCCTCGATGATGATGCAGGCGCCGTCGTACCCGTGAGCGGCGTATGCCTCCGGTTCCTCATTGAAGCTCTCGCGGAACGCCTTTCTGAAGGCATGGAGTTTTGGGTTATCGAGAGTGGGGTCGTAAGGATACCCCGCGATGACCTGTCCCGGCTTTTCGCCCACTGTTTTGAGAAACTCATCGAAAACGATGCGGTCGCTTGCCAGGAAGACTTGGTCGGTCATTCCCATCTCTCGCATCTGCTTGAGGATGAGGCCCGATTCCTGGGCGTCGCCGTAAGTGACAACGCCGTCAACATTCAAGCTTTTGATGCGTTGGAGCTGTGGCCGGAAGTCGGTGTCGCCGCCCCTGTACTGGAGTTCTGCGACGAGAGGATGGCCGCGTCGGCGGGAGCCGTCCCGGAATTCATCCATATTAATCCGTCCATATCGGTTGCTGGCGCGCAGCCCTGCGATGCGTTTCAACCCCAGCTTATTGTAGGCGTAATCAGCGAGGAGATAACACATTTGCCGGTCGTCGCTGATGCACCTGAACACCCAGGGAATATTTGTCTCGATGAAAGTGGGGTCCGTGTCTCCCGTGTTCATGATAGGGAGTTCCGCCTTCAGGGCTGCCCGAATGGCGATGTGGCTGTTGGCGCCGTCAATGGTGCCAATGATTGCCCAAACCTTCTCCTTGTATGCCAGGTCGATGATCTCGTTGCCGGAGGCGCCCCATAATCCGTTATCGTTTCGGACTATGAGCTTGTAAGGAATACGATTCCGGTACCCGCCGCGTGCGTTGGCTTGCTTGATGGCGAGCTGAACTCCTTGAAGCATCTTGATGCCGAGGGGTTCCTCGTGGGACATGCCGCCCGTTGCGACGGAGACAGTCTTCTCGATGGGACCAAGAAAACCGATCTTGACGAACTCCAAGCCTTCGGGTTCCGGTTTTTCGCGGCCGGGGCCGGTGAATTCGATGGGCTCGAGGAAGAATTCCTTGTAAGGCTTGGCGAAACGCCTGAACGGCACATAGCGATCCGGTGTGTTGCCGTAGCGGAGGGACTTTTGGGCGGATGGGGACTTTTGCTCGGCAGTTGACACCGCGGCACTGGAAAGAGTGAACGGTAGAAACAGAATCAGAGTGAAAAGTGGTACTCGCGACATCTTCCACCTTCCTATGGTTTTTTCCTTACGATCTTTTGCACGAGGACTGAGCTCCCGGCGGCCCGGGACTTGCTCTGTTTCAGCCCTGGCCAGCGTCCTTTGCCAATTCCGCGAGCAAGGCCCTTGGAGGTTCCAACCCAAACGTCGTCGCCCTGGAAGTCAACGCACAACACAAAGTTGTGGGGGATGGCTCCTTTGGTGGGGACGGTCCTTATGACATCCATGCCTCGCTGGATGATAGCCACTCCGTCACGATCTTCTTCGTTCTTCTTATAGGTTACCCATGTATCGGTGGGGAAGTCAACCATAACCGACAATCCTTTATCGGTGCACACCCAGCATTCTTTGTCTCGTGCCTTGTTGAAGTTGATAAAATCACTTGCCAAGCCGGACTCGTGCTGCATGTATCCTCGCCAGTGTCTTCCGTCATAGCGGCTCAGGCCGAAGTAAGTCGAGGCCCATAGAAGGCCCGATTCGTAAGAAACCGCGGTGGTGATGATGTGGACAAGCCCATCGTCGCGGTAGAGGTCAATTTCCATCTCGCGGTCCGGATCAATGTAGGCTTTCCAGCGCTTCAACTTGAGATCCCACTCCAGCACTCCGCCGCCCCACACCGCCACGTAAACCTTGCCGTCGGCGTAGCAGATACTGTAGCACCATATCTCTTCCATGGGGGCGTTCTTTTCCGTGTAGATGCCCCATTCGCCGGTAACTGTGTCGTAGGAGCTGACGCCAGCGGTGGTGGCGACCCAGACCATGTGGTCCTGCACCGCCACGCCATAAACGACGTCGTTGACGAGGCCGCTGTTGCGCTGGTGGAAATGGTCGAAGCGCCCCCCGCTGAACCGAGACAACCCACCTCCGAACAGACCCAGCCAGACATCGCCGGTGAGGGGGCTGACGTCGATTGCAGCTACGACGTGCCAGGGGAGACCTTCCTTCTCTCCCCAATGCTTGAATTTTCCGTCCTGGTAGCAGGCAAGCCCGTTTTCTGTGCCGATCCATACGCGGTCATCGTAGGCTCTAACGAAGAAGATATGGTCGTTCGGAAGCCCGCCCTGTGTGCTCTTGCTGGTGAAAACCTCCCAGTTTTCGTAAAGGAAAGGTAATTCCACGGAGGGGTCGTCCCCTTGCGGCGCTTCAGGCGAGCAAGGGCGCTGCACGATAAGAAATAGAATGAGCCCGAGAAGGAAGGTTTGCGTCAGCCTCATAGCGTTATCTTTCCTCACAAACATTTGAGGTACTCGATAAGGTCGTTGAGTTGATCCTTTGTCATATCGTTGACGAAGCCATGCTTGTCCTCGTCGTTGAAGGTAGTCCAGATTTCTTCGAGGGTTTCGGCTCGCCCGTCGTGCAAGAAGGGCTGCGTCTCGTAGATGTTGTTGAGGTGGGGGACGTCGAGCAAATCGTGGTGCTCGTCATCCAACCATGATTTCGTGCCGACATCCATGCTCTTGCAGTTGGTGTAATAGGGAGCGGGATGGCAGACGATGCAACGCCCTTCAGGAGGGATGATTCTGCCATCGTTCGTGAGCTTGCGCTCGAACAAGGCTTTTCCCCGAGACTGGGCGGGGGTAAGACCTTCTGGCTTTCGGTAGCGGTTGGGCGGGCGAGGAATCGTTGTAATGTATCGGTCCAGGGCAGCCAGCTCTTCCGGGGTGAAAGGGTCAATCCGGGTAAAGAAAACAGCTAATCTCGCGCCGCACTGGCGGCTCAAGGAGGGGTTTTTGCCGGTCCATTTGAAGGGAGCAGTGTCGAGGATTCCTCGGAGGGTCCGGTTATCTACCGGGTTGACGCCGATGCCATCCGGTTCGAGGTCGTAGGTCAGGCCGTCCACGCTTCCATCGGGGTGGCAGGAATGGCAGGAGAACTGCCTCTGGAAGGTGACTTCTGCGCTGTGGAAAACCCCTTGGCCGAAACGTGTCTGCGTTATTTCCTTGGGTCCACCGAGGTCAATGGCCCCCACGACCTCCTGCTTGGCTGTGTCTATTATGGTGATGGCGTCATCGAGTGCAGCGGCGACATACACGAATCTTCCGTCGGGGGAGATGGCCAGGCCTCGCGGGTTCTTGCCGGTTGGGATGCGGCGGACAACGAACTCGGTGGGCATGCCGAGGTGATTGGGGATGATCTTTGAGCGCTCGTCATCGCTGGCGCTTTTCAGAATGCCGAGAAGCTTCGGCAAATCCACGACGGCAACCGCATCTATCCCCCCGCCGGTTACATAGGCGAATCTGCCGTCGGGCGTGATAACGACGTCGGTAGGATCGGCGAAGCACGAGTTGGGCTCATCGAGGAGAACCTGGTCAACGCGGCCATCTTTCCAGAGTACGCCCAGACCGTTAGTGATGACCCAGCCCTGAAGAACACGGACGATGGGAACGAGGTTCTTCGTGCGAAGCAAGGTCACCAGAGCGAACTCGCCGTCGGGAGAAAAGTCAATTCCTTGAACAAGATTGGCTTCCTGCACCCATATCCGGTTGATGACCTGCTTCTTCTTCGTATCAATGACGCTGACTTCCGACAGGGAAGGAGTTCGGAATTGGACGAAATGCGACAAGTTGTTGGTTACGTAGAGCAATTTCCCGTCGGGCGAGCGGTCAATCGCCCAGGGTCCGCGCCCGGCCGCGAGCCGCTTGACTTCCGTTCGTTTGCGGGGGTCAATCACGGAAATGTCGCTCGTGCCCGCGTTGACCACGTAAACGGTGTCCCCACTCGTGTCGGTGATGACGCCGTGAGGCTCGTCGCCCACGACAATGGTCGCCGCGACCTTGTTCTTGGCAAGGTCCACGACGGAAACCGTGTCAGAGCCACGATTGGAAACATACGCTACGGTTTCAGCGGGATTGAGGCAGACGCCGTGAGGCTGATGACCGACCTCGATTTCGGTGACGACCTTTCGGCTTTCAAGGTCGGCAATCACCAGAGAGTCGGACCCTTCGCAGGTGATGTAAGCGAGTCGGCCATCTCGGGAGAGGGTTAAGTTGAAAGGCGTCTTGTACTCGATAGAAACGGACTGGGGTTTGAGGGATTTCCGGGGGTGGGCAATCGTCTTCAGTGCACTGGCATAATCGAAGTTCTTGGAGGATGCGGGACATTCTCCGTTGTGGCAGCCGAGGCATGTTTTTTCATCGGGAATAACAAGCCTGGCGGCTACTGCGGCTTCTCTGTCGCTCATAATTGATTCTTTGGAGTAATCACTTCCGGGGCCATGGCAGGACTCGCACTGGACACCTTCCTCTATTTCGAAAGACTCCGCGAAACTCGATGGCTTTTCACCGAAACCGGTGACGTGGCAGCGGAGGCATTCGAGCTTGCTCTGGGGATTGCCCTTGAGACCCGCTTTCGCGGCTGCTTCCCATGCACGAGAAGTCGCCAGCCCTGCGTAGGCTTCGGCATGAGCGGATTGTACCCAGATCGCGAACTGGTCTCCCTTCTCGACTTCCGAATGGCATTGGGAACACAACCTCACCCCGATGAAGCGCGGATTGGTCTTGACCGAAGCGAAGGGGACCGACGGGCGCATGATGAGCCGGCCACCCGCATGAGAAATCTCTTGCAGGGACTTATGGTAATCGAATTCTCCGCTGTTGAGCACTTTCTTGTGCGTATCCTTATGCCGATGGCAAACCATAC
>JABMQX010000710.1 GCA_013203085.1 bacterium
CACCGGCTGGAGCATTATCCCGGGGCGGAGGTCGGTTTTCACGGTGACGCCGGAAGGCTGGTTGAACATCAAAAACGGAAACGGGCAGATCGAGACGAACGACGCGTGGTCCGATTTCGTCCTGCAACTGGACATCATCTCCAATGGGACGCACCTCAACAGCGGCGTTTTCTTCCGGGGCGATAAAGGGCAATTCTGGTCGGGCTACGAATCCCAGATTCGCAATCAATGGACTGGAGACGACCGCGCGAAGCCAGTAGATTTCGGGACGGGAGGCATTTACTTCTATTGTCCAGCCAGGAAGGTCGTCTCCAGCGATAGAGAGTGGTTCACGAAGACTATCGTCGCCCACGGAAATCACATGGCGGTCTGGGTCAACGGATACCAGGCCAGCGAGTTCACGGATATTCGTCCCCGAGGCAAGGACGCCCGGCGGAATTGCCGTCTCGAAGCGGGGCCCATCAGCCTCCAGGGCCACGACCCGACGACGGACCTCTCCTTCCGGAACATCCGAATCGCGGGCTACCCGAAGAGGGAGAAAGCCGAATGAACTGAGACATTCCCCGCACCTGACGCTTAGGATTGACAGGGGGGAAGGGTTGTTGTATCTTGGGTTGAAGCGAAGGCCGGCAGAGAAAGCCCATGGGGGTGGATGGCCAATGCTTCGCGGGAGGAGCGGTTTGCTTCGCAGGGGAAAAGGCGAATGTGGCAGAAGGGGACTTCTAAAGGCCGCCTCCTAATTGTTGGGCCCTTTGTGGTTGCTGATTCTGTTTCCGCGGCAGACAGCACTGAGAGAAGGGAAAACCGACCAAAGCGCTACGTCAAACGACGGTTGCCGGCGTGGAACCGGCGATGGGGCTTTCGGGCAGAATTTTCGGGTCGGCACGACCGAGCAAACAAGATAATTCAGCGAGAAAGAACCTAAAAGGGGAAGCGACAAATGAAAGCCGCAGTTTGTAATGAGATGTTCGGGAAACGAGATATCGAATGGGTCTTCCAGTTCGCCGCCGAGACCGGATTCCACGGTGTAGAGATCGCACCTTTCACTCTTGCGGAATCGGTGACGGAAATCTCTCCTGAGCGAAGGAAAGAGATCCGGTCAGTCGCCAAGAAGGCCGGGGTAGAGATCGTGGGTCTGCACTGGCTGCTGGTGAGTCCAAAAGGGCTGTATATGAACACCACGGACGATGAGGTCAGGAACAAGACGTTTGAGTATTTCTGTCATCTTATTGAGTTCTGCGGGGACCTCGGGGGGACGGTGATGGTTTTGGGGTCGCCGCAGCAGCGAAACGTGCCCGATGGCATGCCAAGGGACCGAATCTGGAAAATCACCAGGCAGTTCTTCACCGATTGCCTGCCCCTCGCGAGGAAAAGAGGCGTGACCATTTGCATAGAACCTCTGGCACGGGAGGAAACGAACTTCATCAACACCGCTGCCGAAGGGATAAAGCTCGTTGATGAGATCGGCTCGCGATGCTTTAAGCTCCATCTTGACGTGAAAGCGATGCACGATGAGGCTCGTCCCATCGAAGCGATCATCGAATCCTCGCGGGGCTACCTCGCCCATTTCCACGCCAATGATGCCAATAAAAAAGGCCCGGGCTTCGGCGATACCGACTTCGTCCCCATTTTGCGGGCCCTGAAGCAGACCGGCTATGGTGGCTATGTTTCCATCGAGGCGTTTGACTACGACCCCGATCCGCTCGTCATGGCCAGGGAGGGACTCGCCTACTTGAAGAAGTGCCACGCCGCGGCGACGGTTTGACGTGGCGACGGCCTTGCAACGAACGAAGAAACTCTCCTATGCAGCCCTTCGATAGGAAAAAATCACCTCGAAAGCGTACTCTGCGGTTTTTGCTGAAGGAGATATGACCTGCAAGCGATAGAACCTCTGCCCAACTCCTTCCACATAATCATCTATGTAGAGTTTCGCGCCCGTTCCACCCATCTTTGGACCCACGGGCACCCATTCGCCGGAAGCAAGGTCTGAAGTCGCCAGGAGTTGGTACTCACATCCCGCCTGCGAATCCCAGCTAATCCTGAGGAGAGGCCCCGCCAGGCGAACAATCGCGATGGGGCGTTTTGGGGGCTCGTAATGTTCCTTGAGGGTTATGTTGTCCAGGCTGAAATCAACCGCGTTATTGTTGTAGCCCTCCATGTGAAGGCGGCTGACGCCCAGAAGTCGCATTCCGGGTGGGAAGGAGCGAATCCCCGACAAGGCAAGCTCGCTGAGGAGCTGTCCATTGTCCCTCTGCCTCGCCTCAAACGTGATGACCTGAGAGGCGGCATCGTACTCGATGATGTTTCGATACCATACGCCGGTCTCCCAGTTGCTCACCTCCCAATCGGCTGGCCCGGAGGGATTGCCGGCATAAAGAGCGGTGATGTAGCCCGCATCTACTAAACTGTACTCAATGACTGCTCCTGCGTTGTACATCAATCGCTGGTCGAA
>JABMQX010000711.1 GCA_013203085.1 bacterium
CGCCGAGCGTGCAGATTCCTTCTCCAAACCCGCTTGCCGCCGCGGCAAAGATACGATCTTGTGGTCGCGAGTTGCGGGGGGCATCCAAAGGATGTGAACTTCATCCAGGTCCATAAGACAATTGACAACGCCTTCGCATTCGTGAGATCGGGCGGCGCCCTTTTGATTGTCGCTTCTTCCGAAGATGGTATCGGCTCACAGAGTTTCCTTCGCTGGTTTGACCATGAAGATGCCACCGCTATGCGAAAGGCGCTCCTTCAGGAGTACTCGATGAACGGCGGAACAGCTCTGGCGTTAAAAGTCAAAGCTGACAGTTGTCCGATATATCTATATTCTTCCCTCGACCCTGCGGTTGTCAAAAAAATGGGCTTGCGGCCAATCCCCGACATCCGGCAAGCTTTGGACGAAATCGTAAGCGGGGAGCGGGTCAAGCACGCGGCTGTTTTGCCGGAAGGCGCCATCACGATCGCCGAGAGGGAATCGAACGCAGGCCCCTGAACGCAAGGTCCCATTGTTGACCTCGAGGAGGGCTGGCGAAGAACAACTCGCCAGCGTAACTCATACCGGATGCGAGAACTACAAAAGAAATGGTAGGTTTGATCGGGATTCACAAAGACGATGAGTCTGCAATGGGCGAGGCGCTCAAAGAAGCCAGAAAAGCTTTCGAGGAAGGCGAGGTGCCCATTGGGGCGGTCATCGTCCATGAACCTCCCTCGCAACCGCGAAGAATCATCGCCCGCGCCCATAATCAGGTCGAGATGCTCCACGACGCCACTGCACACGCGGAGATGATCGCAATAACCCAGGCGGAGGAACATCTTGGCAACTGGCGCTTACAGTATTGCACCCTTTACGTTACCGTGGAACCGTGTATAATGTGCTGCGGCGCAATGATCCTTTCGAGGATCGAGAGATTGTGCTATGGGGCAAGAGACCCGAAGGCCGGCGGAGTTGAGTCGTTGTGCAGCCTCCTTGCAATTCCCGGATTGAACCACCAGGTTAAGGTTTGCTCAGGCCTTCGCGGAAATGAATGTTCGGCTATCTTGAAAGAGTTCTTTCAAAAGCTCAGGGGGAAAGACAAGGCGCCGTCGGAATGAAAGCCCGCTGGGCACAGGTTCACAATCGCCCTTTTCCTCATTTGCCGGCTGACTGTGAGTCGAAAAAGATCGCGGAGAGATGCCAGAGTGGACGAATGGGGCGGTCTCGAAAACCGTTGGACGCTTTGCGTCCCCTGGGTTCGAATCCCAGTCTCTCCGCCAGTTCGTTCCGCCAAAAGCTTTTTTTTGCAGGGGGGTGCCCGGACATGACAGGAACTCGCCAGAAAAAGCTTGCTTTATGGGTGAAAGAAGCCAGGAGGCTTTCTCGCCAGATTGAGACTCGGTTTGCAGGCGTCAGGGGAATCGTCTCCCCAAGGCGATCTCACCGAGGTTTGCGGGGCCGTCGCCGGATGCTCACGGCGGCCAATGCCGTGGCGATGGCGGCTTTGGAATCGCCCGGCGGCAGCGAATTCCTGTCGCGCTCTTTGAGGGAAATCGTACTCGCCACCGGTATGCACTCGGGGATAATCTACCTGATTGGAGATGACGATGAAGTCCTCGCCATGGTCTGCCAACACGGCCTCCCTGAAAAAGCTGCAGAGGAAATGACCGAAGTATTCCCTGGCAAAGGGCTTGTTCGAGACACGCTTTCGGCAAAAAAAATACTGGCGGTCAATGACCTCAAAACCCGCCGAGACCCCGGCGCGGAGAGGTGGGCGAAGCACGGCTACCGGAGTTTCATCTCGGCGCCGATCACCTGCGAGGAGAAGATGCTTGGCGTCATTGCCCTCCTTCATAAGAAAGAGAGGATGTTCGGACAACTCGACTCGGATGTTCTGAAACGCACAGCCTCCTTGATTGGGGCTGCTTTGGAGAAGTGGCGCCGGTACGAGGAATTGGGGAACGCACTGGTCAGCATGCGGCGAATGAGCCGGGCGGAATGGACAAGCCCCCCACCAGAGAATGTGGAAGAGGCCCTCGAGCGCTTCGCTCACACGGTTTGTGAGGCGGCGCTGGCTCTCGCCTCCATGGTCACTCTCATGGACGGAGAAGGACGTGTTCTGCACCGAGCGGCACTCGGCTACACGAGGCAAGCACTCGCCGCGAGCTCCCGAATGGACGCCATCTCAGCTCGTGTCCTCCGGAAGAAGGAATGTTTCGTGATTCCGGGGCCAGCAGAAATGAAGGAGTCGCTCGGCGGCGAGGTTCCGGAAATGGGATTCGCAAGCGCCTTGTGTTTGCCGTTGATCGTTGGGGAGCGACCCCTCGGCTCGCTATGGCTGAACTACGAGTCGCCTCGAACATTCGCTCCCTGGGAACTCGAACAACTTCAGCGGCTTGCTGACCGGATCGCAACCGCCATCGAGGAATCACGACTCAATTTCAGGCTTCGGGAGAGGATAGGGCGATACAGGGCGATGCACGAGCACTGCCCGAGAATACATTCGGGCGCAGAGTTGAAGGATGTCCTACAAACACTCGCCGATTCGGCTCGCGAGCTTTTGGGAGCCAGAGTTGCTGCGGCGTCTTTCTCAAGCAAGGGAATCTCCGAGCAGGCGATTTCAACCACTCCTCACCCAAGAACGAGAAGGGGCGAAGGGTCTTCTGGCGGTGAGGCGACATGGGTGAATACTCTCGAAGCTCTCCTTGAAAAGCACGGCAGCGTCGGGCTAAAAGAGCTGTTTGAGAGCCGGGAGTGCTTTGCCTTCCCGGGGAAGAGCGTTCGAAAGAGCAGCTTCCTTGCTGTGCCCTTTCTGGCAGAGGAAAGCGAGCCAGCGGGCCTCCTGATGGTCGGCGGCAGAACGGACGACGCGGGCTTTACCGAGGATGACGAGGAACTCCTCGATGCCTTAAGCAAACACGGGGCGACTGCCATACGGAGCGTCATAAGATACCAGATGCGACAAGGGGCCCTCCGGGAGTATCGGGCATTATTAGACGAAGTTGGAGTAGCAACAGCCATCGTCAACAAGGAACAGACTCTCAGCTCAGTCAATAGAAAATTCGAGGAACTCACCGGCTTCTCGAAGCAGGAAGTCGAAAAAAAGATGTCTCTTTCAGACCTCCTCCCCGAAGCGGATAGGGAAGAGGACTCCGCCCCTCGGGAGGGAAAAGCAGGAGGTTTGCTCCTTCAGCAGGAGCACGAAGCGCTCCTTCGCACGAAGGATGGCGGTGGAAAGAAGGTGAAGGTCGCCGCAAAAGGTATACAGGACAACGGAGGTATCGTTCTATGCTTGACGGAGCTGCCCGAGGCTCATCACGGCGAATCCCCTGAGGTAAGAGGGCGGGAAATACCTCCTTTGCAGGAAACAGTCTTGAGCGTGCTCTCCCATCTTCACCAAGCGGTTGCTTCCTCGACCGATTATCTGGATGATCTGCTTCAGCGGCAAGGCCTCCAGGAAATACGTCAGACACTCGACGCAGTTTCCAAGAAGATGCGAATGTGCCGGCGGGCCCTCGAAGAGCTCAGGGTCCTGGCGGCGCCCCGTCCCCTCACCAAGAAGGTGGTGAACATCAACGACCTGATTACAGATGCAATCGAGGGAGAGACAGCAGAACTGCGGCAAGACAATATAGGAGTGGTTCTCCGGCTGGACACCGATTTTCCTGCCATCTGTGCCGATGGGGAGCAACTGCGGTGGGCCATTGGGAAATTGACCGAGAACGCTCGCCGGGCGATGCGAGAAACTGACGGCATCCGAACTCTCACCATACAAACCGAGCGGCGGGGAAATATCGCCCGGATAACAGTCTGCGATACGAGACCACGCGTTTCATCCGACAGGCTCGAAAGCCTCTTCCAACTCCCGAAAGGAGACGGAGAATCGCCAAAGGAACCGAATCTTGGCCTCGCCGCATGCCGGGCAATCATCGAGCGACATGGCTGGCAAATATCTGCCGAATGTCGCCCTGAGGAAGGTTTAGCTTTCGTGATCGAACTTCCCCTGCCTGAAGATGCGGTTCGAGACCGCCAGCCCGAACCGCGGAAGGCCATTCTTGAAACCCCGGGAGAAGACCGTCCTGCACACGCCGCAGCCAGAAAGGTGCTGGTCATAAGCCGTGAGGACGTGGTGATTGACTTCCTCGAATATTATCTCCGCTCGCAGGGACGCGACGTCGAGACATCTCGCAATGGGCGTGATGCGCAAAGAAGATTAAGGGAAAGAGACTACGACCTCATCTTTTGCGCCCTGAAAATGCCCGGTCTCAGTGCGAGAGAGTTATTCCGATGGCTTCAGAACAATAGACCGGAGATGGCGCGTCGCGTTGTCTTCACCGCAGAGGACATCACAACTCCGGAAACACTCGCTTTCCTCAAAGAAACCGAGAGAAGGTGTCTGGAAAGACCTTTTGACCTGACCGATTTGAGGAAAGTGATCGCGGAGATGCTCGGCGAACCGAAGGAGTAAGCTCAGCGATACCAAGAAAGAGCGACTTGACCTACCCTTTCGGCAGCGGCCCTGCAATCAGCCTCGGTTTCTGCAACTGCGTTTCAGCATAAACGTGATGAGATGAACTGAGGTTAACGCAACCGCCCTCCGCTACCTCGCAAGACCGCTCATCTGGCTCCAAACCTAAAACAGCTCATGTGCCAGGACGCTCGTCGGAATCGTCTGTCGCGGGACTCCCGGACCCTGATATTGAAGCTTCATCACGGCGTCGCCCCCGTTCTCGTAAAACTCGAGAACGAGCGGGTGGTCATCCTCCGAGAGATTGATGCTTCCCGAATCCCACGTCGCAGAATGGTCGGTCCAGTTTTGGATCACAGTGTTTTCGCCGATCTTCAGCCGCACACCGTCGTCGGAATCTGTCCAGAACGTGTATGAGCCGGGAACGCTGATAGTGATCAAACCGGTCCAGCGGACCGAGAAATCTTCTGAGGGAACTTGCGCAGCAGGACTACCCCTTCCCCAATCGAAGTCCACGACATCATCCACACGGGTGAGCGCCAACGTGTTGAAGTTCATACCGCTGAAGTACTCGCCCTTGAGCCCCGGCTCCACAGTGGGGGGCTGGATCACGACTCGATAGTACCGTTGCGAGTAGAACTGCGCGCTCTGGTCAAGGAATCCCAGGGTTGATCCACTGGCTTTGATGTTGTTTCCGATGATAGTGCCGGGGGTGGGGCTTCCGCCGGCAATCAGGGTGTATTCCCGCCTCGGAATGCTATACCATTCGACATAAACTCCCTCGGCATCCGGGCGAATCGTGTGAATGGTAAACGGATTGACGGTGATCGTGATTTGGTCGCTGCCGAGGCTCTCGCCATCGCTATCGAAGACCTCTACCGTCAAGTCGTTCACGCCGAAGGAAACGACGCCGGAAAGAGACCAACTGGTAGGGCTGGTCCAAACCGGCTCGATCGGTTCGCCGTTGAGGGTCATGGTTGCTGCGTCATACGGCGATGAGCCCGTGAGCACCACGTTGGGATTGGTGGTCACCAGCGGCATGCCTCCGTTTGTTGTGATAGCGACCGGCGGGCCCAGAATGAAAGCCCGCCGACCAGCCAGGTACGACTTAATCCCCTCCGGGCTCTGGACACCCACACCTTCCTGCGACAGCAGTTCGAAGGTGCGATCCATGTAGCCGTCAGCGGCGCCGGGAGACAGAGGCCCCCTTGCTATCTCCTGCACGATGCTCTCGTACAAATCACCGAACTCCGAGAACAATCTGCTGAACCCGTACAGGCCGGTGGATGTCAGGGAAGTGGTCGTGTCATGCCCGCTGCCCAGGACAAAGTCAATGTCCCACGGAATCAGTACGAAACGGCCGTCCGAGGGACGCTGATAGATCAGATTGTTCTTGCCGCGATTGTATCCCCAGCTATCCCAATCGCCTACAATGTGGCGGACGGCTATCTCCTTCAGCACCTCTTCGACATCCATGATGGACGTCATGGCCCCCACGTACTTATCGGCCGAAGCGTTCGCAGCGGCCATGAGGTCAATGATGGGCTGGAGATTGTCCTCATCGTCACGACTGCGAGGGCGGTAGTTCCAACGGTACAGCTCCTTATTCTCCCCCCACCATTTCAGGTCCGCATTCCGATTGCTGAAGCTACCACTGTCAGTGAACTCGAACCAGTCGTCTATCTTGTAGAGGTAGCCATCGTCATCGTCGGGGAACCAGAAGGACAAGTAGTCCTGGTCAACCTTCTGCACGTCACCATATAGCCCGTGATCCGTCTGATTGCAGAGGACGCGGACAAAGCGTGTATCGCTCCAGGGAATGCCGATCTTCCGGCATATCCAATAGGCGATCCGCTCGCTCTGCAGCGGAGGGTTACGCCCCGACTCCATGGTGTCGAGGTTCATCTCTCGCCGGCCGTGCAAGGGATTATCGGCGGGGAAACGGATTCGCAGAGCTCGCTTGCTGTAAACGGGATTGGCTGAGCCGCGTATGAAAGGACTGCCTCGGAACCGAACCAGGCAGTTGTAATACATCTCCGTATCGTCATAGATGAAGCAGCACGGGAGGAGATGGTTGCTCATTCTCTCACGGGAGCTGAGTTCCCCTGTCGTGCTTGATGGCATGAGAGTACGGTACACGGGGAAATTCGATAGCTTGGGCGAAGCGACCACCTGGTAGAGACATTGCCAATAGTTGGGATCGGAGGGGAAGGTGTTGCTGACGGCATGGCTGTCCGTCGCCCGGACGTAGAACGCCATCAGCGTTCCGTCGGTCTGTCCGGGGATTTGTCCGGCATAGATGCCGGGGTCCCCTGTTTCGTTCATGGCTGTGGGAGTGAAGGCGCCGCTCCCATCAACCCGATAGAAGAGTTGCACGCTGCTGACGCCGTCTATGTCGGCGATGCGAGCCCTTACAGTCACGCTCTCAGCCGGCTTCGGGAGAATGGGGCTGTGTTGGACTTCCGTGACGCTTGGCCCGCGATCGGACGCAAAGGCGCCGTTTTGCTCACCGGGGCTGCCGAGTCTTTCAGGAACTTCCAGCTCGACAGCGTGCGCCATCCCCTGGGCATGCGTCCGCACGAGAAGCCACCTCGACCCCGTCAGCCAACGTGCCTGACCGCTCATTGTGTAGGTTTGCCCCAAGCTCAGCGACGAGGTGTCTCTCTCGATGCGGTTGCAGTAGGTGTCCCCTCGACCACTCGCTACGATGCGCAGCGAATGAGAACCGTCAACGCTGTCCTCGGTCGTAACGAATGACTCGATGTGCGTGCCTTCGATCTTCCACCCGCTTGTGCCGGACTCGAAGGAGCCGTTTGTCAGGTACTC
>JABMQX010000712.1 GCA_013203085.1 bacterium
ATCCCTGCCCATCGCATAATACAACGTCAGGCGTCACGGGAAGGTTCTCAAAAACGTGGAGCAGAACGGGGATTTCTCTGAAGCTGAGGAGCCCGGGGATGTAAGGGAAAGTGGCTGTGCTCTTCTCCGCACGGGCGAAAATCTCTTTACCGGAAGGATATTCCTGCACTACGACGGCGGCGAAGAGATTCTTGTCTTTTCCGGAGTAACCAACGTCTGCACCTGCGACGTATCTGTACCCGGAAAAGGATGAGGAAAGGGAAATCTGACCCGCCAGTTCTCGCTGGATGCGGAGAGCTTCCTGGTAAGTCACATCGAAAGAATGCAGGTTTCGTATGAGCATCGTTTTGTGCAAGACGGCGGTTGGGGTCCTTTCCCGGAGTATGTTATTCCTATTGACAGTCTCAGGCAACCCTGTAATATGGAAGAGGTTATTTTGCATCCGGAAAGCGAGGGCGACATCGGCAATGTGAACCGGAACCAATGACGTTGTATCTTAGCCGACTCAGAAGGAGGCGTTTGAAATAAGACCTCTTCAACTGGCACGCACCTGCAAGAAGCTTGCCCTGGACAAGAAGGGAGAGGATGCTCTCATCCTCAACCTTCGGGGCTTATCTTCAGTTACCGATTTTTTTGTCATCTGCCACGGAACATCTCGAAGGCACGTTCAGGCTATCGCTGACAATATCCGGTTCGGAATGAAGGAGCTCAGCCTTCGGGAGGCCCACATGGAAGGTTTTGCCGAGGCGAGATGGGTCGTCCTCGATTACTTTGACGCCATTGTGCATATCTTCGACGAGGAGACGAGGGAAACCTACCGGCTTGAAGAGCTGTGGGGAGATGCTGCGAGAATTGAATAAGAAAATCATCTCATCAATATGTCAGCAGCTCGAGCAGGCTCTGCAAACTCTGAAAGAATCGGGTGCGCTCAAAAGCCAGAAGCTCCCTCCCGTTTACCTCGAACACCCCAAAATCGAGTCGCACGGGGACCTTTCCTCCAACATCGCCATGAGATTGTCCCGAAAAGAGGGGCGTTCTCCTCAGGAGCTCGCCGAGCAGATTCTTGACGCTCTCTCTCCCGCCTCCCCGGCGAGAAGATACTATGAGAAGGCGAAGGTTGAGCCGCCGGGGTTTATCAATTTCTTCCTTTCACAGGAAAGCGTAGTTTTGCTTCTACAAGAGGTGTTGAGCAGGTCGGACAGATATGGCTCCTCCGCTCTCGGGGAGGGGAAGACCGCAAACGTTGAATTCGTCAGCGCCAATCCGACAGGGCCCCTGACAGTCGGGCACGGGAGGCAAGCGATTATCGGGGACGTCTTGTCCAACGTCCTGTCGTTCTGCAAGTACCAGGTCACCCGCGAATACTACTTCAACAACGCCGGCAACCAGATGCGGCTTCTGGGGGAGTCAGTGAAGGCGAGATACCACGAGCTGGGCGGCGAGGCAATCGAGTTCCCTGAAGACGGATACCGGGGGGACTACATCAGGGAGATTGCGGCTGCTCTCCGCCGGGAGCATGGCGATTCCCTCAAGGCCTCTCCTGCGAAAGTGTTTCAGGAGGCGGCGGAGAAAGCAATCACCGACGACATCAATCGAACCCTCGAGAGAATTGGCGTCAAATTCGACATTCATTTCAACGAGCATTCCCTTTACACCTCCGGCAAGATTGACGAAGTCATCGAGAAACTCAAACAGCTCGGACACGCCTATCTAAAGGACGGTGCCGTCTGGTTCAAAGCATCTGCCTTCGGGCAAAAGGAGGATAGAGTCATCGTCAAGAGCGACGGTGAGCCGACCTATCGCCTGCCGGACATCTGCTACCACCTCGATAAGCTCAACCGGGGCTACGACCTCATTGTGGACGTCTTCGGGGCAGACCATCACGCGACGTTCCCGGACGTACTGGCAGGCGTTCGGGCGCTGGGCTGCGACACGGAAAGAATCCGTGTTCTGATTCATCAGTTCGTGACCCTCAAGCGGGGCGGGGAAAAGGTGAAAATGTCCACTCGCCGGGCGACCTTTGTGACGGTGGACGATCTTCTCGACGAGCTCGCTGCCGGTCTTCGTTCCGAGCTCGCCTCGGCCTACGGAGAGGACTCGCCTCAGACCCAGCAACCTGTCCTCGAGAGAATGGCGAGGGATGCGGTACACTTCTTCTTCAACATGCGTAAAATGAACAGCCACCTCGACTTCGATCTCGATCTCGCCACCAAATGTACAATGGAAAACCCCGCTTATTATGTGCAGTACGCCCACGCGAGAATCTGCAGCATCTTTCGGGTTTACCGCGGGCGGACCGACACTCCTCCGATAGATTTCTCAAGCGTTCCTCCCGATAAACTGAAACTCCTCACTCAAGAAAAGGAAGGCTCACTCATCAAGACTCTCAGCCGCTTCCCTCGTTTGGTGGAGGAAGTGGCGACGAAGTTCGAAGGACACCGGTTGAACGAGTATGTTCTGCAATTGGCGACCAGTTTCCAGAGCTATTACAACGAGCACAGAGTCATCGGAGACGATCCGGATTTGACCCTCGCCCGGTTATGCCTCGTCAAAGCGGTACAAATCGTCCTACGCAACGGACTTTCCCTCCTGGGCGTCTCCGCCCCGGAAACCATGTGACACACCCTGCAAGAGGCCCTCCACCATGGAGAGGGGCGCAGCTCGCCAAGCAAGTGAATCAGCCAGGTTTCCCTTCCGCATTCCATTATCGCTGCACGACGAGAAAAGCATGAGAAAAAAGTAAAAA
>JABMQX010000713.1 GCA_013203085.1 bacterium
CAACGTGCGATTGAACTTTTCCCTGAGAATACCATCGCCCACGAGCAGAAAGCGGGCTTTCGGGAAACGGCGGACGATTTCCTCAGCGGCAGAGAACAAGTACTCGTGTCCTTTGAGAGGAAACAGACGAGCGATCATTCCAATCACCAACTCCTCTTCTGCAATACCCATGTTCTGCCGCGCTTGTTCCCAGAGAACAGACGACCGGAGAAAGGCGTCGAGGTCCATTCCGCTGTAGATAGTGATGAATTTGCTTCGGGGGGCGACCTGTGCAGCGGCGGCCTGTTCCGCCATAGCGTCCGCCACGCACACGATTTTGCTGCTGACCCTCGCCGCCAACCTCTCGAGAAAAGTGTAGATGCCATTTGAAAAACCACTCTGATACGGATGAAAGGGGAGACCGTGAATGGTGTGGACGATGACCTTCACCCCCGCAAGCCACGCCGCCAGCCGACCCAGAATGCCCGCCTTGGAGCTGTGCGTATGAACGATGTCGTACTTCTCACGCCGGAAAACCAGGTAGAGTTGACCGAAAGCTAAGGCATCTCGAAACGGATTGACCGCACGGCGCATCCGTGGGAGGAGAACGCACTTGACAGTTTTTCTCCAGGCACCTTCGAGCAAACTTCCTTCCGGCCCCAAGGGCGGACCGGTGATCAGCGTAACGTCATAGCCGTAGGATTTTCGCAGCCCCTCCGCCGTGAAGATGGTGTTTTCTTGTGCTCCGCCGATGATCAGACGGGTGATGACGTGAGCGACTTTTACAGAGTTGGGCAGGAGATACGACATCTCCGGCGGGGCAGGAGAGCTGAGACTCATTGGTTGGCACCGCAGCACTTCTTGTATTTTTTGCCGCTTCCGCACGGGCAAGGCTCGTTGCGCCCGACCTTTTTCGCCTGACGCACGTACGGCGTGTGGGCTTTAACCTTCTGGGCGGGCGAGCCAATCTCCGCTTCCGAAAGGGCGACTGCTTCCGGAATCGTAGTGGTAGAGGCGTCGCTGTAGAAAAGGTCCTGCGGACGAAGGTTGGAAGGCAACGCTACTTGCGAGGGAACCGACGACGTTCTGAAGACGTTCGATACAATTTCCTTCTTCATTGTCGCCGTCATTGCCACGAACATGTCATAGCCTTCTTGCTTGAACTCGATGAGCGGGTCCTTCTGCCCGTACGCTCTCAACCTGACGCTTTCCCGGAGGTTGTCCATATCGTAGAGATGGTCCTTCCAGAGCCGATCGAGGGTGGAAAGCATCACGTATCGAAGAAGCTCGTTGATCACGTCCGGTCCCTCGATCTTCTCCTTCAAGTCATAACTCTGCTCCGTCTTCTCGAAGATGGTTTTCCGAACGCCCTCAACGTCCATTTCCTCGCCCGACAGTTCCTTCACCGAGAGCCTCGCGGGAAACGTGCTATTGATCCAGTGCACGAGCCCTTCCAGGTTCCATTCCTCCGGCCGATCCTTCGGAACCAGGTAAAGCTCGATCGTTTCATCCAGAAGCTCGTTCATGAACTCGAACAGCAGCTCGCTGAGGTTGTCGTCCCTAAGGATTCGCGTGCGGTACTCGTAGATAATCTCCCTCTGCTTATTCATCACGTCGTCATATTCGAGGGTGTGCTTGCGGATGGCGAAGTTCCTTTGCTCGACTCTCTTCTGGGCACTTTCGATGGATTTGTTCAGGAGAGGATGCGAAAGCTCTTCCCCCTCGTCCAGCCCCACGCGGGTCATGATTCGGGCGATGCGCTCCGACCCGAACAGTCTCATCAGATCGTCTTCGAGGGAGATAAAAAACTTCGTTCCACCGGGATCGCCCTGGCGAGCGCACCTTCCGCGGAGCTGTCTATCGATCCTCCGAGCCTCGTGGCGCTCCGTGCCGATGACGTAAAGCCCGCATTGACTTTCTCTGATACACCCCTTGTGTTCTTCGATCACCTCGCGAGGCACGTTGCCATCCGTCGGCTTGATAATACACTTCTCGCATTTGACTATTTCCGGGCCGAGTTTTATGTCGGTGCCGCGGCCGGCCATGTTGGTGGCGATGGTTACCGCGCCCGCATGCCCGGCTCGGGTGATGATTTCCGCCTCTTTCTCGTGGTACTTCGCGTTGAGCACAGAATGCGGGATGCCCTTCCTTCTCAGGTAGCGGCTGAGGATCTCGGAGGTATCGACCGAGATGGTCCCTATGAGCATCGGCCTGCCCTCGGCGTGCCACCTCGCCACTTCCTCGGCGAAGGCGGCATATTTCTCTCGTTTGGTCTTGTAGATGGCATCGTTGCAGTCTATTCGGCGAACGGGCTCGTTTGTCGGCACAACCAGCACCTCCAACCCGTAAATCTGGTTGAACTCGTTCGCCTCGGTCTCGGCGGTCCCTGTCATCCCCGCCAGTTTCTCATAGAGCCTGAAGTAGTTCTGAATCGTGATGGTGGCGAAGGTCTGCGTTTCGTTCTCGATGGTCACCCCTTCTTTTGCCTGGAGAGCCTGGTGGAGGCCGTCGCTGTAACGCCGCCCCGGTAGGAGCCTCCCCGTAAACTCGTCAACAATGACCACCCTGTTGTCCTGCACGACATATTCCACGTCCCTCTCGAAAAGAGAATACGCCCTCAGGAGCTGCGAGATATTATGCAGCGTCTCGCTCTTCTGAGCGAACTCCTCGTCAAGGCGTTTTTTCTTTCGCACCTTCTCGTCTTCCGGGAGAGCGCCGTCCTCGTCAATCTGCTGGTAGAGCGTGATCATATCGGGAATAACGAACGCCTCGGGGTCATCCGGTGAAAGGAAGAGCCTCCCCCGGTCCGTCAGCTCCACCTCGTGTCCTCTCTCATCTATGGCGAAGTACAGCTCCTCTCGAACAGCCTCTGCCTCATCTTTGCGGGCATCGCTGATAAGCTCAAGGGAGGCTCTATCCAGGAGTCTTCTCGCATCTGGCGCCTCGATCATTTTCAGGAGCTGTCGGTTCTTCGGGGCGCCCTTCGACACCTGATAGAGCTTTATGCCCGCCTCCCGCTGGGTTTCGGCATCTTCGAAGAGTTCTTTGGCTTCCTTCATCAGGCGGTTGCAGAGCATCGTCTCCTTCCGGGAAAGCTCCGCCACGGAGGGTTTCAGCTTCGCGAACTTATGTGTGGAGGCACTCACAGGCGCCGTGATAATCAGCGGTGTCCTCGCCTCGTCAATAAGGATGCTATCCACCTCGTCAATGATGGTGTAATAGTGCCCTCTCTGAACCTGTTCGTCGGGGCTCGTCGCCATCCCGTTATCACGGAGGTAGTCGAAGCCGAACTCGCTGTTTGTTCCGTAGGTGATGTCGCAGGAATACACCTCTTTCCTCTCCGGCGGCCCCATCTGATTCTGGAGACAGCCCACAGTTATCCCCAGAAATTCGTAGATTTTCCCCATCCACTGGGCGTCTCTTCTTGCCAGGTAGTCGTTGACCGTGACCAGATGCACGTTGTAGCCGGTTAGAGCATTCAGGTAGAGAGGCATAGTCGCCACGAGGGTTTTGCCTTCGCCGGTCGCCATTTCAGTGATCTTTCCCTGGTGCAGGGCGATGGCGCCCATCAATTGCACATCGTAGGGAACCTCAATCCAGGCCACCGCGTGGCCGCAGACATCGAGGGTGGTTTTTCGGTCTGCGAGGCGCCGGCAAACGTTCTTCACCGCCGCAAAAGCGTCCGCAAGGAGGTCGTCCAGAGCCCTCGCGAGCTGCGTTCGCAGTTCCTCGGTCGCCTCGAGTCGCTCCTGGCGGGAAAGGAACTGGCACTCCTCCTCCTTGGCGCGAAGAGCCTCGACCTGAGGTCTCAGCCGTTCCCTGAACTCATCGGTCTTCGCGCGTATCTCCTCGTCCGAAAGCCTCTGGTACTCGCGTTCCTTCGCGTTAATGAGGTCAACGCTCTTACCAAGCTTCTTCAGCTCTCTATCGTTCTTCGTGCCGATGGTCTTTTTCAGGAGCCACGTAAACATCGTTCACGCCCACCTTGCTGAATAATCTCTGTTGTCGAAAGATGATTTCCACATTCCCATCGCCAGAAACCCCACTGCCGGATTAGCCGCATGCCCTACCTCTTCGGCGACATTGAGAGAATTGGCGGTCCCATACCACTGGGCTGTGCCCAATAGATCGCCTCCTCCCCAGGGCAAAGGCGGTCACCGCCCCGTGTAGATGCTTCGCTTACGCCTGCGAGGCGAAGGACGCCGTTTCATCAACCTGACGCCGTCGCTATCTTCTTCCTCGCCCATTTCGACTTTCCAGTAGCCGATGTCAATGAAATGCTTCCAGACCTCGTGCGGGATTCTATCGAGGTTGAAATCGAGGTAGGGACGCCACACCGGCTTTTTCGGGTTGCGGATGAGGGTCAGCCCAGCCTGCTGGGGGGTCCGGTTAGCCTTTCTCGTGTTGCACTCCTTGCAACTGCAAACGATGTTCTCCCACGTCGTCTTTCCACCGAAGTCGCGAGGAATAACGTGATCGAGGTTGAGGTCTCTTCTATCAACGGATTTCCCACAATACTGGCACGTGTTTTTGTCCCTGTGGTAGATGTTCTCCCGGGTGAACTTGACTTCCTTGTGCGGCGTCTTGTCGTAAAAAGCAAGGATGACGATGGGCGGAACGGCAATTCTGTAGTTGACGCCGTGAACGAACTTGAACGGTCCGTCAGCGCCTCGGGAGAAATCCCGCCAATCCTCGAAAGCAAGGGTTCGGAAGGAGCCGTTTTCTTGCAGGACCGCCTCAGCGTGCTCCTGATAGAGCAAACAGATCGCCCTCCGGGCTGTGCAGATATTCACCGCCTGCCACAGCCGGTTGAGCACCAGAACATTTTCGTTGAGGGCGATTGACCCTACTAACATCTGCTTCACCACAGTGCCCGTTCACAAACTCGGAAGAAATCCCAAACAATTGCCCGCACTATTATCTTCAGGGGAAGGCGTGGACCCGGAACGACCTTCCTGAGGAAGCCGCCCGGTTTCTGCGTCCACCTTTTTGTGTTCTCCTTCCCCAAACGAAGCCGCAAGAACTCCCTACCGGACACCCCCGCCTTTCGTACGCGTGCCCGCCTAAACGCATCGTGTCGCTACACCTCTCCGGAGACTTTTTCCGCGAGAGGAACTCAGAGGTACACACTGGCTGGAAAAGCTTCCAAACAGCCCCCAAAAGGTACCTCGAAATGGCCTTCCCTGTCAACCCGATTTTTGTCAGGGGGTGTGGCGGGCGTTTCAGTGGCACGGAGGTCCGCTGTCTTGTCCCTGGAGAACAGCATATTTGGGAAGGAACTCCTTTGATGGAATAGCAGGATACACAGGATAGATAGAAGAGGAGGGCAAAGACCCTATGGGATGATGGACATCATTCTCAGAAATCTCGTTTATCCTGTTATCCCGTCGAAACAAATACCTCCCGGAACAGGCAGCAGCGAAATCTCTGCTGTCCGGTCAGCTTTATGCACGTCTCCGGGGGCATTGCGCTGGATCCCCGTCATCAACTCTCCGATTGCTCGCGAACTGCTTTCAGTTTCTCGCGTAATCGGTCCACGATCAGGTTTTGGTCCGGCCACGGACAGCCGGTTCCACCTAAAACAATGTGTGATTTGGCCGTTCCGTGGTAATCCGAACCTGCCGTAGCTATCAACCCACAGTCTTTGGCTATTTGCAGCTCTTCGTGAACGTGCGAGGGGTTGTCCCTCGAATAGAACACCTCAATGCCACAGAGGCCGCCATCCACCAGCCCTTTAACAAACGAGCGCAGTTGATCAACTTGGAAATTGAGCTGTGCGGGGTGAGCCAGCACAGGTAAGCCGCCCGATGCGAGAATCTGACGGCACGCCTCCTCGGGACTGAGCCTTTTCCGATCCACATAAGCCAGTCTCCCCCGGGCAAGATAGCGATCGAAAGCCGCCTGCACGGAATCCACTACCCCTTTTCGAATGAGACATCTCGCGAAGTGATTCCGCCCGGCGACGCCGCCTTGAGCCAGTTCCTCCACCTCCTGCAAGGAAATGTCAACGCCCAGACCGCGCAACCTCTCGGCGATGAGGCTGTTGCGGTTCTCACGGTGTCGGCGCACGTCTTTCAGAGTCTCACTCAGCGGCGAGCAGCCTTCCATCAAAAAGTAGCCCAGCATATGGCACGTTCGCCCCGGAACCTCGCAGGACAGCTCCACGCCGGGGATGGCATCAATCCTCTCTCGCTCGCCCGCAGCCACAAACTCACCGCAGCCGCCAAGCGAGTCATGATCTGTCAGCGCCACAGCAACCAGGCCCCCACGGTTCGCCGC
>JABMQX010000076.1 GCA_013203085.1 bacterium
CAACCGTGTAACCTATCCGGCTGACCACAGCGTTGAACGGCTGCCTTCCAGCTTTGGAATCCACGCGCCGCTAGCTTTCCTTTCCGGTCTCTTCAGGACTGTCGCGTGCTGCGGACTGTGCGGTTTCACCCTCAGGCACGCGCAACTGAGGTATTGCATCCAAAGTCGTTTCGCCCTTGACACGTGAGTATCTTGATAATATAGTGAGGGCACTCCGGGTGGAAAAGGGGCCGATTTTCATTTCAAAAAGTGTGGGAAAGAAGCTACGGAGCGAATTCCTCGCCATGGTCAAGTACATTCTTGAGCTGATCAGGCGGACTTCAACCGACATCTCGGACGATGTGGTTGATGCCGTCCTGAAAGCTCGTCGCAGAGAAGAAGCGGGCTCCATGGCCCGCAACCTTTTCGACCAGATACTCAAGAACATCGAACTGGCTCGGGAAAAATCTGTTCCCGTGTGCCAGGACACGGGCACGAACGTTTTCTACGTTGATTATCCGGCTGGCACCCGCACGGCGCCCATACGCGCCGCCATTATTGCCGCCGTAAGACAGGCGACCCGAAAATACTACCTCCGCCCAAACTCCGTTGAGACCCTTTCGGGCAAAAACAGCGGCGACAATGTCGGTATTGGCCACCCCTCCATTCACTTCAGCCAATGGGGAAGAAAATCCATTCGGTTTCGGCTCATGCTCAAGGGGGGAGGCAGTGAGAACGTGGGCGCTCAGTACAAACTTCCCGATGCATCCTTGTCGGCTGGGAGAGACCTGGCCGGGGTGGAGAAATGCGTCATTCATGCCGTCTTTAAGTCGCAGGGGCTGGGATGCGCCCCCGGTGTAATTGGCGTAGGCGTAGGAGGAGATAGAGGTTCATCTTACATTCTTTCCAAAGAGCAGTTCTTTCGTCGGCTCGACGACAGAAATCCCGAACCCGCTTTGCGGAAAATGGAGGAAAGGCTGTTGCGGAACCTCAACTCCCTCGGCATCGGCCCCATGGGATTGGGCGGGAACACCACGGCTCTCGGAGTGAAGATCGGCGTTGCAAACCGTATTCCGGCGTGTTATTTCGTGTCGGTTTCCTACACCTGCTGGGCCTATCGCCGCCGCTCGATGATACTGAAGGGAGGAAAGGCCATATATGATCAGGATTGATCTCCCCGTTTCGGAAAAAGAGGTCAGAAAACTGAAGGTTGGCGATGAGGTGCTCCTCAGCGGCCGAATCGTGACTGCCAGGGACATGGCCCACAAATATATGGTCGAAAAGAAGCCCCCTTACCTGCACGAGGTCCTGAACGGGTCCGTCATCTATCACTGCGGGCCCGTCGTCAAGCAAGCGGGAGGGAAGTACGAGATCGTCGCCGCGGGACCCACAACGAGCATCCGGGAAGAGCCGTACCAGGGCAGGGTTATCAGCTTGTACAACGTCAGGGGGGTCATCGGGAAAGGCGGAATGGGGCCGCGGACCAGCGAGGCGCTCCGGAAGCACGGCGCCGTCTATTTCAGTGCCACAGGGGGAATTGCCGCTGTCCTCGCGGATGCGGTCAAAACCGTTGAGAACGTTTACATGCTGAAAGAATTTGGGGTCCCCGAAGCGATGTGGGTGCTCAATGTGGAGGACCTGCCGCTGATAGTAACGATGGACTCACACGGCAAGAGCCTTCACACGGAAATCCTCGAAAAATCGCAGGCAGCCTTCGAAAAGCTGATCGCCTGACAGCCCTTGCCCCCGGAACGTCTCATCCCTCCAACTTGTTTATCTCGTCGCGAAGTCTTGCGGCATCCTCGAACCGCTCTTCGTTGAGGGCCCTTGCCAACTCCTTCCTCAGAAAGTCTATCTTCGAGGGGGGCTTTCTGGATTCAAGGTCCTTGAGCATTCCCCGAAGCACCGAAAGAGAACGGTTCTTCTCAAACAGGAAGGTTGGATTCTCCGTGAGCGGAAGATTCTCTATCTTCTGGATGGCGTTCCGCACACGCCTCATAGCGGAATCGTAGTTGCGGGATTGCACATCTTTCAGCGCGCGAGCGGCGACGTTCATCCTGATGATGTAAGCCCTGTACTGCTCGAGAGCCTCAGCATCTTTCTTGTCTTTGGCGTACTTCCAGACGAAATCGAAAAGGCGAGCGTTTCGCTCGGTGTCTCTGGCGGTCCGCTCGTAATCACCCAATTCAAAAAACAAAACGTACCGCTGATAGTACAGCAAGCCTTCCTGGCGAAGGTCTTCGCACGCTTCACCGCCGAGCGTGAATCCTTCATCGTCCCCGTGTTGGGAAATGTGCTTCTGCAATAGAAGTTCGTAATAATCCAGGAGAGACTTAGCTCCGTAGGGTCGTTTGCCGTCTGGCCTGCCGTCCATCTCCATCTGCAGAATTCCCAGCTCCACCCTCACCTGGAGCTTCTCTTTCCCGTCTTGTCCGACGATTCTTCGGACGTGGTTGAACGAATCGTATTCCCATTCGTTGAGAAGCTTGCTTATATCCTTGCTCATACCGACAGAAAACCTCAGTCTATTTCGTGTACAGCCTCGTCTTGTCCAGCGAGCCCGTTGCGCTGTGGCATTTACTCACCGGAACACACTGCCAAAGCCAACTTCCTTCATTTTCCAATCCGGGAGAGTGAAGTCCTCGCCGCCGATTGAACCCGGATTGACCACAAAGCCGATCGCCGTCTATTGTTCCCCGCCATTCTTGCCAACGATCCGAGGGAATCAGTTCCGTTCCTGTGCAGTAATCTTATAGCACTCGCAAAAGAGTCAGTCAATACTTTTGATTGTCGGCGTGTGGCTGCATTTGCGTGGCAAGAGAAGCCGCAGTTCCGCGAGAGTAACGCCGCCGCGTCCCCCGGCGAAAGGCTCTTGACAGCAGGGGGGAGTAGTTATATATATCATCTTACTTTATACGTGCGTGAATGACCATGATGAAGAACAGTTCTTGGCGTGGCAAAGATGCGATAGTTATCACCCTTTCGGTGATGTGCCTGGCTGTGATTTCAAGCTTCATGCTCCTCGGACCTCGACACAATCATGAAGACTTCAACTGCCACAATGATTGCCCGGCTTGCCATAGGCGGGC
>JABMQX010000714.1 GCA_013203085.1 bacterium
CTTCAGCCCTCATCTTCTCGCGAGATTGCTTCTCGGCTATGACCTGGGAGAAAAGACTCTACGTCAAGTGTACAACGATAGAGTGGCCGCGGGCAAAGGCGCCAAAACGCGTAAGGAGAAGAGGCTATTCCCGCCATCGCCCTTGGCGCCCGGATGGGATATGAATACTATCTTTCCGCTTCACCTATCGCGCAGCCTACGCGGGTTGACAAAAAACCTGTGATATGGTACATTCTTTTGTAAGGGTTGGGTAGGAGTATGGGGTGACGAGTGTGGAAAACTCTCGTAGATCCTTTTGGTGGTGAGAGAGGGGCCCCTTTCAAGCCACACAAGCATCTATTTCGCCGGTGATGGAGAAGAGAACATCGGCATCGGGACAAGGTGTCAGCCTCAAAGATGTTTCGATCATTCGATCAGAGGAGGACCTTTGAAATGGCTGCTAACAACCTCAAGAAGCTCGGCTTTGATCTCGCTTATCTTTCCTTGTTGACGAAAGCGGGTCTCAAGCCTCTCAGCCGCTGGGAAAAAGATTTTGGTCCGGAGACGGAACGTCTCCTTCATGACTTGGGTCTGAAAACGCGGACAGTGCGGCGGTCCGTTCGCTCTGGCAGGCGAATGCGCGAGCTCATCTTCAGCAAGTCCGGTCAGTGCCTCGACCTGTATCTGTCCCGCTTCGACGGCGCCCCCATTGACCCCAGTCCTGCGAACATGAGAATTGAAGGATTGCTGTTCGGTTATCCCTCATGCTGCGTGGAGAGCTACATCGCCAAGGGGTACGTCAAGAACTCCCTTCGCAGGTCCGATCAGCGGATTCTGTTCCACTGGGCTTGTGCCAAGTGCCCCATCACGCCGCTGTTGCTCCCTCACTACCGAGAGGTTTACGGCGAATGCCGTGAGGCAATGAGGGGGCGGCTGTTTTCCTCCCTCTCGACGATTCGTGAAGCGGCAGTCGTTGACCATTTACGCCGGGCTGTTGTTGCCGCCGCATCCCTTGTGGCACTGAGCGCCTTGCCCACCTCGGAGGCGAAATATTATGGCGGCGACCCCCACCGCATCCCATTGGAAGTCTGGGAGGACACGGACGCGGACTTCCTCAAGGATGAGGAAGAAGTTTTGCTACACACGAATCCCGCTGAGCCCGATGAGGACGGCAACCAGATTCCGGATGGAGTGGACCTGGCGTTGGCTTTGTCCGGAGCAATTGATTTGCTTCCCGACAAGCCATCTTCCGAGCACACCTACATCGTTCACATCTTGATGTATGGGGTGGAGTACTGCGATGCGTGTGGCGAAGCGGCCAACATGGGCATCATGGAGATCATTAACCCTTTGGAGAAGCTTTCCATCACCGTACCGTACATTGCCAAGCATTACATGGAGCACGGGAGCTTCTCCTACGATGGAAACATTCACCGCGGGCGGCTAAACGTGCCTCTTCTGAACACCGTGCTGGGTTCGGAAGGACTCGCTCATTTCACTCCAGAACCGGAAGGAACGGATGCCGATAATGATGGACTGCGGGACTGGGAAGAGCCGGTGTTTGAAACCGACCCCGAAAATCGCGATACGGACGGAGATGGTATTCGCGATGGTCTTGACCTTTCCAGAGAGCTGAGGGCTGAGATCGGTTCCCTTCCCAGAACCCCGGGCAAGGACAAACCTTATGTGGTTGAGCATCCCATGGACGGCATAGAGATATGTCCCCGTTGCGGGGCGGAAGTGGTTATGGACATCTGGGACGTGATAAATCCTGCGACCGGTGCTTCCATCTCGATTCCCTCCATGGCACTGCATTTCATGGACCACGGCGGCTTTGCCTGGGAAGGAGGCTACCTCTTCGAGGGGCACGGCAGAGTTGCCCCCCGGCAGATTAAAGCCGTCCTGACGGGCGAGGGCGACGGGCATTGGCTGCACGTGTCGCCTGACGCGGATGGAGACTTTCTCGCAGACCAGGAGGAGTTGGACATTCACACTGATCCGGGGAATCCCGACGAGAACGGCAACGAAGTCCTTGACGGGGTTGAGCTGGCGGAAGCTACCGCGGCGGAGGTCTCGGCGCTGCCCGGCCCGTCCCCAAGCAGCGAAGTCCATCGCTTGGACTTTCAACTTAAGGGGCTTGAAAGATGCGACATCTGCGGCGCCTATGACATTAACATGGGGCATCTGACGGTCGTCAACCCCATGGCGCAACTCTACGTCAAGGTTCCCTATATTGCTCTCCACTATATGGAGCACGGAAGTTTCTCCTTTGCGGGAAGTATTCACGGTGGAGGGAGACTCGACGTGAAGTTACTTCTTGATGCCCTTCACTCGCCCGGCCCCGGGCACATGCTCGCCGTTCCCGACGATCCCGATGGCGACGGACTGAAAGACCACGAAGAGGAGTATTTCCACACCAATAAAGCAATCGCGGACACCAACATTGACGGTGTCCCGGACGGTTTCGGACTCGCTCACCAGATGTGGGAAGATGTCAACGCCCTCCCCAACGTCCTCAAGCCCGAAGAAGGTCCCAAAGACCGTCCTTTCGTTGTCGCGCATATGCTGAGGGGATTCGAGGCTTGCGATGTGTGCGGCGCCATTGTGAACATGGGGTGGATTGAGGTCATCAACCGGAAGGAAAACATCAACCTCGAAATCCGCTATATAGGCCTTCATTACATGCGGCACGGCAGTTTCTCGTACCGGGGCGACTTACACGGCGGCCGCGTGAATCCGTGCCTCCTCGACCTGGCTCTGAGAGGAGACGGGACCTCTCATCTGGTGATTCTCCCCGGGGACAAGGATGCTGACGGCCTGCTTGACAACGAGGAAGCTCATTTTGGCACTCGCCCGGATGTTCCTGATAGTGATGGCGACGGGATTCTCGATGGCGTGGAGCTGGCGAGAAAAATGCACCGGCAAATAGAGGCTCTGCCCACGGGTGAGAATCCGGCGAAAACTTACGTCATTCACTATGAAATGGACTGCTATCTCCCCTGCCCCGTCTGCGGAGAAGAACTCAATTGCGGGAATATCGAGATCACAAATCCCTTAACGGATCTGAGCATCGCTATTTC
>JABMQX010000715.1 GCA_013203085.1 bacterium
GAAGGCCGGGTAGTCAATCTCCTTCTCTCGCATGTCAATGCCGGAACCAGTTGCCGGGGTGACATTGCTCCAAAAGGCGTATGGCTCCACCGGAGTCTTCCCCGACCCGTAGTACGGCGCCCCGGTAAAGGCGATCGTGCCTGTTCCGTGGAACGGTATCCACGAGGAAATCCCGTAAGTGTGACACTGTGTTCCGATTGGCTCGTAGGCGTAGTCGCTTCGCCACAGGGGAACGGCTCGCCTCATGGTCTCGACGTCATTGCGCCTGCCGCCCGAGGCGCAGGCATCTATCAGCATATTGGGATGGCGGCGGCGAAGCTCGTCCCAGTACGCCAGGTAGCCCATCACGTGATAGATCTCCGTAATGCCCTGCCGGTCCTCCGCATCGTTGCCTCGCCACAGGCCGAGCGGGTCCATATTGAAATCCTGCCGATAGAGGTCAATGCCCTGGTCTGTGAGAAGCTTGTCGGTGTGGTTCACAAGCCAATTCCACGCCGCGTGGTTGCCCAAGTTGAGAAGGCCGCCGTTTTTTCCTCCCAGTATCCACTCCGGGTGGGTCTCCGCCAGCCAACTGCCTGCCGTCACCCGCTCCGGCTCAAACCAGACAATGGTCTTGATGCCCTTGGAATGTGCGTAGTCGCTTACGGCGCGCAGACCGCGGGGAAATCGCTTCGTGTCCACCTCCCAGGTCCCCGTGTTCGGCCATCCGGTCTTGTTGACGTACCAACCTGCATCCATCCACCAGTAGTCGAGCTTTATGCCCTCCTCCAGGTATCGGTCTATGAACATCTTCTGGTTTTCTTCGTTGGCATGGATCATCTCGGCGTACTGCCTCGAACTGGACGCCGCCACCTGAGGAGGTGGAAGCTTTCCGCCCGGTCGGGGCACGTTATGTGCAATCATCCACCGCCGCCAGAGGTTCTGGCCTCGAATCCAATCTCCGTTGTAGAATTGCAGCACCATCAGGGGGCTCCTGACTTCCTCGCCGGGATGTAGCTTGAAGTGGGTCAACTCCTGACCGGCCCGGATGCGAAGGGACTTCCCTTCGTCTCTGGCGAACTCAGCAGCCCACTGACCCGGCCACCCCACCACAAGGATCAACCCTTTCCCGGACCACTCCAGGTTGAAGTAAGACCAATTACCGTTGGTGGGGCGACCTCCGGAGGAAGAAATCCGTTTGGTGTCGCCCGGTTTCAACACGGTTTCAAGAGGTTCATAGTCACCCCTTCCCGCCACGCTGCCCCGGTTATGATGCAACAGGAACTCACCACTATCACCGCGTTTCAAGCGTGTGTCGAGGGCTTGAATGTTCTCCAGAATAGGAGTGTCTACCGATCCGGTGTTTTTGAAGTGCAAAGTCCACTCGACGGTGGGAAAATCTTTGTACTGGACCGCCACGCACCGTAGAGCCAGTCCTGTCTTTGGATCGGTGTAGAGTAGCGTGCGTTCGGTGCGATTGCCATCCAGCTTCCTTGACCTCGCCTCAATCCTGCACTTCTTCAATAAGTCGCCGGAGGGCTCTCCGTTGTACAGGAAAGAAAACGGTCGCGCGGCCTGTGGATCGCCCCCAAATTGGGCCGCAAACCATTGCTGCGCTTCTCCCATCTCCGTGGCGGTTGGCGTCACACTCCACGCCGGCACGATCAGGAAACAAACCGCCAGGATTGCCAGGTACAGTTCCGATTGAAATCGCATCATCCACCTCCCGTTTTTTCAGCCTTCCGAAAACGTGGGCATATTAAATTCCTCTCCGGCCAATACACGACACGAATCCTCGTCTTGTCTGCTTCTGCGACACTCTCACCCAATTACGCGTGATAGTCTTTGCATAGTAGCACATCGCGCGCTTTCGCCATAGTGCGGCGCGACAGTCGACGATTTTGCACTTCTGCCATGGTCGCGGAGTATCACGGGGGAAAAGGCAGTATTGTCTTTGCAGCAGACTACACCGTTGTCGGGTAAGCGCGCGAGATCACAGAAAGAGCCTTCGCCGGTTGGAATGCCCCCTTTTCCTCCGTGACCGCATACTTCTGAGAGACGAGGTGTGAACGGGGCCTTGTCCCCTTGCTTTCGGGTGCTTGCCTTTCATTCCAAGTTTCCCATCTGCTGATCGTGGATCGACCGCCCAGACCTCCACCCCGGAGAAGTTGGCGTGCCCGCCGCGTGCCTCGACCGTGATCGTGCCATCTGTCAGATTCCTCGCGAGGTACGGACCCAACCTCTCCCAGTGCCCACGGGGCTCTGACAAAAATCATTCTCCACCAACAGACCCTCGACGTACACTTCGTAGTCCACAGGGCGGTTGTCCTCCCACACGTACCAACACACCTCATAGTCGCCATCTGGGACATATGTGGCTGGCAGGCGGTCGGCGTAGTCTTACCGATCTATCACGCGAGCCTGTGCCGACGTTGGCTTCTGCGTGTCCGTTGTCGCCGCGCTGGCGGCAGCGGGCAGTTCGCCGGTAACTCGCTCGAGCGCTTCTTTCGTCGCGATCTGCCGGCCGTCGGCAAAGACCCTGAGCCCTTTGCCTTTTCCATACTTCTCCCCGGTTTTGTCCCATAGGATGGTGAGGCTCCGTCCGTGGTAGAGGATGTTGTCCAGACAGAAATGGTCCCAGGTCTCTGCTGGGACGAGCGGATTTACCTCTACGACGTTGTCCGCCCTCGGGCGGAGGCCGACAATGCCGGTGATGACCAGGTCGCAGAAGGTCGAATGGTTGTAGTCTTTGCCTCGCTCGACGCCGCCCTTTCCGGGATCCCAGGTGCCATTCTTCCAGGTCTTGAGCCGTGTGCGCGCGATCCAATCGCCGGTCATCGGATTCAGGTTCTCGTCAATCCAGGGCACGATGCGGCCGCCCTCGCGCTTCAAACGGTGCGATTGGGCATAGATTTTCAGCAGGTCAAAGTAGTCCGTAGCGCTGACGTGATCTTGCGGCGGACCGTTCAACAGGTTGGCGAGCGCCGCGAGAGTCATCGAGGTCGAGTAGGGCCAACTTGGGCCGTTCCACTGGCATTCGTGGCCTTCGTAGGAAACGCAGAACTTAGGATGCCGCTGCTCTGCCGTGGTGGGGCCGAAGGGCGCGTAGAAACCCTGCGGGTCCATCAGTTGCCTCCAGGCCTCCTCATACCCGGGATCGGACAGCTTGAAGTACCACGGGGTATAACCGTGCAGCTCTCGCACGTCAGCCAGCGACTCGGCTGGCCTTAGATCGTTTCTGCTCCGCCGGGGCAATACCTTGAAGAACTTCGCCTCAGGATCCCAGAGCCGAGTCTGAACCAGCTCTTTGATTCTGGCCGCCTTGGCTTCGTACGTTTCGGCCAGTTCCTTACGACCGGCAAGCCGGGCGATCCTGGCAATAGCCACAGCATCGCCGTACATGTAGGAATTGATCGTTGCCCGGTAACCGCTCCCGCCGATGGAGACTTCCATCCCGTCGCGATCATCAATCTGCCAAAAGAGTCCTTCGGGGCCCAACCGCGACTTCTCCCAGGCCTCGTAGTTCGCTACCAGGTCGTCCAACAGACCGACGATCAGTGCCTCATCCGGACAGACCAAGTGCCTGGCATAGAGCGCGTCGGCCACCCAGAAGCTGTAGCGACGCGGCTCGCCACCTTTGCGGAACCAGAACACAGAGTAGTCGTCCAGGTAGCGTGGGTCGTGCAGCCAGCGCCCCTCATAGAAATGGTGGCCGGCAGGGCAACTGATGGTGTTGTGTTTTCCGGACCAGCCGACCTCGGGCAAGAACTCGGTGATCACAAAACCGTCCGGTGTGTGCTTGATGTGCTTCCGATATGTCCACCAGCGGAAGTAGTATATCTCTTCCAGGTCCTTGTCCGGGCATTCGAAGAACGGGGTGTTGTCGCGCAGAAAGTCCCACGCCGCCACGTTCCTGACGTGCTGAGGGTAAAGCTCCTCGTCGTGGCGGTTGAAGCCATCCACGTAATGCTTGAAGGCATCCGGCTTGAGAACGGCGGGCGGGGAGGGCTTGCGCGCCCTTGCTTGCGGCCACAACTCCCGGCCGTCATGCATCGCCATGCCGATTTGTTCCACGCCTCCTTTGCGCCCGTTGTACCAAAGCAACCAGCGGCCCCGATCGAGGATGGCGTACGGCTTGTAGCAGGCGTCGAAGTCCCAGGCTCCGGGGCGCACCCTCGCCCGGATGATGGGGTTGGCTGGATGGCGCTCCCAGCCCGTGATCCCATCGCGCGAACGCGCCACGCCGATCTGGGCGAGATCCTCGTCCTCGAAACCGATGTAGAACATCACATGCCAATCCCCCTCGCGCACGACCTGGCACGCTGTGACCTTGTGCTGCTCCCAGGAGTTGTCTTTGTCCGCCCGAAAGACCGGGTTGTTGGGATGCTTGGTCCACGTTAAGCCATCCTTGCTCGTGGCGTAGCCGATGGCATTAGGTTCGTATTGTTCGCCGCCGGAGTACCACATCCGGTAAACCTGAGCCTGCTCATCCCACAGCACGTGGGGGCACATGACCGCGATGTTCTTTTCCCAGGGCGAGTCCGCCGACAGCACGGGGTCTTTGCTCATCCGTTGCCAAGTCACACCGTCGGCACTGGTAGCATAGCCGATACATGAACGCTCGCGCGTCTGCCCGGTGTACCACATGTGATACGTGTCGCCGCGCTTGAGCACCGCGGGCCGGTTAATGCGCTTCTCCCAGTCGGACCCCGGCTTTGGCCCCAGGACAATCTTCGGTTCGTTCCACTGAACGCCGTCGGCGCTTTCGACCAGGGCCAGGCTCTGCTTGGGCCGCCAGGAGAACCACATTCGGAACCTGTCTTCGTCTTTGAGCAGCGAAACATCGAAGCAAGTCCCCAGATCGCCCCCAAGGACCGGATTGTTCTGGTACTTGCGCCAGCCGCCGGACGTCTCTGACTCTGCCGCTGTAGTCGGTGCAGCCTTCGGCGCTCGGGGATCCGGAAACTCCACTCGGCGCGGTGGCAGGAAGGGTCGAATCGCTTCGTAATGGGCCGCCACACGCTCCGCCGAAAGGACGGTGGGATACATCGCCACTTCGTCCATCACCCCGTCGAGGTGACGCCCCTCGGCATGGTGTCTGTCACCACTCTCAAACCGCCAGTAGGCCAGCGGGTGATCATCGAGGACAACGCCAGCGTAGGCGGCTTCTGCTTTGCCTGGCGATTTGGCATCAATTTGAGCCCACGGGAAAGCCCAAATGACCGCCGAAACAGAGAAGATCGATACGATCATCGTTGTTTGGGACTGACCGATTCGCATTTCTGTCCTCCTTAGCTCCTCAAGGAGATTTGCCCAACGTACTGAACAACTGGCGGGACGGCTGAATGGAGGACTCGATTATTTCCGCAGACCTATCAGCCGCTGCCTCTTGCCCTTCATGGTATTGAAGATGTCTTCTTTCATGGCTTGCTGATCGATCTGCCGAATGAGGCGAACCGGCGTCGGATGGTCAGCATCAGTCCACTGATAGCCGTTCTCGATTCCCGCTACGGTGACGAATTCAGTTTCCTTGATCCAACCGAGGTCCAACCGCAGGCTGATAATCGCGGACAAGCACGACGGATCGAAGAGGGGCTTATCACGAGCCGGCACGATTTTCTTGAGGTACTGGCCTAAGGGGTGTTCGGCGTAATAGTGTCCTTCGATACGCTTATCGATCCGCACCCGTGCCCCGACCGGGGCTGGCATGATCCACGTCTCCAGGCCACTCTGTGAGACCACATAGATAGACCACGGATCGTTGTTGCCGTTGAACTCATTTGTGATCTCGCGGTTTGACCCGCCCAGCCACATCACTCGCATTCTGTCTCGTAGCTCAAGCCCCTGCTCGCGGGCCTGCAGGATGGCCGATGCGATGTTGGTTCCC
>JABMQX010000716.1 GCA_013203085.1 bacterium
ATCGAATCATCCAAGCCCTGAAGGGGCGCAACAATCCAATGCCACTATAATAGAGCCGCGCCCCCAGCATACGCTTTGGGTTTCATTCGAGTCAGCTATCTGGTATGATATTAGAACAGCGCTGGGCGGCGAGACCCTTGCCTTCAAAGTGAGGAAAAGCGAAATGTTGATGAAGATCTTTCTCTACGGCGAAGAGATACTGAGGCAGAAGGCTTCGCCGGTGGAGGAAATAGATGATGGTGTTCGGGGACTGATCCGCAATATGGCGGAGACGATGCGCCACGGAGGCGGAATCGGGCTGGCGGCGCCCCAGGTGGGAGAATCCCGGAGAATTATCATTGCCGAGGTCCCGGAAGGGCAAAAAAGACTCGTCGCGCTGGTGAATCCGAGGATGGTCGAGTCAGAGGGGTCCTCTGACTATGACGAGGGTTGCTTGAGCATCCCCGGAATATCGGTGAAGGTTACCCGAGCTGCAGAAGTCGTTGTCGAGGGAACTACGCCGGAAGGGAAGGAGATCAAGAAAACGTATTCCGGTCTTCTGGCGAGGGTGATCCAGCACGAGATTGACCACCTCGATGGAATCCTGTTCGTGGACCGCCTCGGCATATTGGGCAAAAGCATGCTTTCCCTGAAATTGAGGGGCATAGCGAAAGCGAACAGAAAGTAGCCGGGCGCGGATGATTATGTCCCCCTTCAAAAGCGACGACCGCAAACGGCGCGGAGGACGTACAGAAAACCAGTTTTTTTGCACAGTTCTCTTCAGTGCTGATCCCATCTCCGCGCTCTCTGCGGCTTTCAGTTCAGTCTCTCTGTCATTGTCCCGCGGTTAGGTATGCCGTAGGGTTCCCATTCCCGCGTCGTGTGCGCCTCTGAGAAGAGAAGATGGAAAAAGAGAAAACGCCTTTCCTGCGAAGCATAATCTTTTGCTTCAATCCGAACTTCTATCCCGCCGTTCTGAGGCAAAACGGGTGGCGGAGTTTCCTGTACCTGGGATTGATCTGCCTGATGGTTTATGGCGTCCTGGGTTACCGCAGGGCGACGGTGCGCTTCGACCTGTATGCGGAGGGCGCTTCCGATTTCTACGAAAAGGTCCTACCGGACTTTTATTTTGAGAACGGGCAAGCCGATTACCCGCCTGATACGCCCCACGTCTATGAGGAAAGGGAGGACGGAAAGGTTTTTGCCGTGGTCGTTGACACGTCGGGAAACACAAAAGGGCTCGAAGAGGACTACGACGCAGGCCTTTTGATCACCAGAACCGAGATAGTGACAAAGGGACTGAAGGGAGAGGAGAAAAGACAGGCGATTCCGAAAACGGAAAAGAAAGTCCCGGCAGACGAGTTTTTCAAGTCGCTGGTTCGGGAGCAAAGGCCGAAAGCCGTCCTTGCGGAATCTTTCAACGTGTATCTGTTCCAGGTGATCGGCAAAGTGATTCTTGTATCATTGGTGTCAGGGGCTTTTCTCCTGGCGGACAAAGGGAAAACTCAGCCCTATCCTTTCGCATATTACTTCAATGTCGGGTGCTATGCGGTGACGCCGTTCGTTATCGCGGGTTTTGCCAGATGGGGACTGAGCGGTTCGATTGTGACCTGGGCCAGCTATGGCGTCTCGTTGATGCTTTTCTTGGCACTGGCACTATCGGGGCTGGCGAAGTGCAGACAGGAAGATGCTCGGGAGCTGCAATCCGCTCGCCCATCTCGGAACGGCGAGTTGTTGCAGGAGGAGTGAGTTGAGAACAGTCTTTCTCGGGACGCCGAAGAGCGCGGCCGCTTGTCTGCGGACCCTCGTCCGGGAGAAGTTTGAGATTGCCGCAGTGCTGACGCGACCTGACACGCCGAAGGGCCGTTCTCTTCACCTCGCACCCCCACCTGTCAAGGAAGCCGCCCTGGAAGCGAATCTCCCTCTGCATCAATTCGAGAAGGTCTCAAGCCCGGAATGCATCGAAATTATACAGGCGCTCGATCCGGACATAATCGTCGTGGTGGCTTTCGGCAAAATTCTCTCGGAAGAGTTTCTGAGAATACCGAAGACAGCGATTGTGAATGTGCATTTTTCGCTTCTGCCGAAGTACCGAGGTGCTGCCCCTGTGCACTGGGC
>JABMQX010000717.1 GCA_013203085.1 bacterium
CGACGGCGAGCCTGCGGTCAGGAAAATCATGAAGATAACCCTCAGCTCCGATCACCGCATCATTGACGGCGCCACCGCCGCCAGATTCCTGAATGTGGTCAAGGAGAAGCTCGAAAACCCGTCCTGGGTCTGTTGACCCCCCCTTTTCTTGTCCTGAGGACATTGGCAGTGATAGACCTCGCCCGAAAAACCCTTTCGAGAAGGCGTGATAATCGCGCCGCATGCGTCATTTTCACGCACAGGAATGTCGTCAGGAGCAGGCTGATGACGCTCAGGGAGGCAACCGAGAAGATGGCGCCGTTTGCGTACTTGCTTTAGCCGTAGCGTATAACAGGGAAAATAGGGTTCTGCCTCGCTGAGCTGCTCTTCTTTCCTCTCACCCGTGGCACATAAATTGCACTCAGCACTATCGGATACCCAAACCACCCCTCCCGGATGGGAATGGGTCTGCTCAGCGAGATAGGTGAGTATCTCGGATATCAATTATCAGACAGGGAAGAACCCGAGCCCTTCCGTCCCGAGCAGATGGTATCATCACGGGAAAACTCACCACAGCTTATGGCATGTCCCGTTCCCATCCGGTGTTAGTACCTTTTCAGGGTCGCCATCGCCTCTCGTCCCGCGCCATTTTCCCTCATAGCTCACGGTGCATTGCCGGCTCCTGTTACGCCGCTTTAGGCGCTAATTCGCGCCGACGCGTTTTTCTCCTTGAACGGCGAAGAAGTTTCGCATATAAGTGTACCACCTCAGAAAGGGGAGGCAACCTCCTTGGTTCAACGGCGTGCTCACAAAAGAGGCGCCGCAGAGTAAAGCTCCCGCTCGCAAGAAAGGTGAAGATAGATGTTTGAGTTGCCCTATATCGCACAGAAATCGAGATCGCAGGGTCCGGGCATGTGGCTGCCTTTCATAATTATTGGCGTCCTTTTCTACGTCCTTCTTCTGCGTCCCCAGCAGAGGCAGCGGAAAGAACAGCAAGCGATGCTGGGAAGGATCAGAACCGGCGACAAGGTCATCACCGTCGGAGGCATCTACGGCCTCGTCACGAACGTGAAGAACGGGATCCTCGTCCTCAAAATCGCCGAGGGCGTCAAAATAGAAGTGACCAGGGATGCGATACGCACCGTGATTACCGGGAGGGAAGGTTCTCAGGCTGGAGAATCACAGGGAGTTTCGGGTTCGCCTCCGGGTCGTTGAAGTTCTTGTGGCGGGGCGTTCCCGCTCGCGGGCAGCCTCTTGGCGGCGGTCCCGGGAACATAACTGCAACTCGAAGGTCGAATAACTAAAAAGGCTCAAAGTTTTTCGAGAAGGATAATACTCTATGACACCGAGCGTTAAATGGCGGTTGATCATAATCGGAATCATCCTGGTTTTCGCGCTATTCAATCTGTATCCGACATTGAAGTGGGCGAGCCTTTCACAGACCCAGAGGGCAGAGCTGACGGTTCGCTGGGACCAGTTGTCCAAAGAGCTCAGGGAGGACCTCGAGTGGGATAAGCTTGCCCCCGAAGAGAAGCTTGCCGACATTGGCGATATTCTCGCCCCTTTCCAAGAAGCCTACAAGGACGAGCAGCTCGATAAAAGGTTTTGGGAGCTGGTCGAAAACGCCGACCTCGCTGACCTCAGCGAGGACGAAAAGGAAGACTTCCTTTCCCTTTGCGAGAAGCTCACAGGGAAAGAAATCCCCCCTGACGCCACAAGCGACCAGCTCAACAAATCCCTCTCCGGCCTCCGCAAGGTCCGGCAGAAGCTTGATAAGAGTTTCTGGACGTGGGTGGAACATCCCCAGTGGGACAGCCTCAGGAAAAAGAAGAGGGAGCAGTACAGACAGATTGCCCTTCAGCTCACCGGCAAGAGGATTCCCCGCGGCGCCAGCGTTGCCCGGAACATAAAGAACTGGCTCATAAGATGGAGGGGGGGGGATGAGAGCCAGGTCATCGCCTTGGGTCTCGACCTGAAGGGGGGATCGTACTTCATCCTGGAGGTCGAAAAAACAAAGGGCGTGTCCCCTGACGAAGCCATAGAGGGCGCCATTGGCGTCCTGACCGATAGGATCAACAGGACCGGCGTTCGCGAGCCTATCATCCAGCAGCAGGGCCGCAACAAGATTATCATCCAAATGCCGGGGATGACCGATGTCAACCGGCAGAGAAGGCTCATTCAACGCCAGGCTTCTATGAGATGGATGCTGGTGGATGAGGATGCTCTGAAGCTCGCGCGGTATTCGCAAAAGAGACTGCTGGACGAGTATCAGAAGGCTGTCGAGGAACTTGAAGCGAGGTTTAAGGATAAGAAAGACGAGCAGGGTAATCCGGTCCAGTGGACAATGAGCGACCTCGACGGTAGTGAGACGCTTCAGGATTATCTTCCTGCGGATACAATTCTAAGGGTCTGGAAGCACGAGGAACGTCAGGGCGGGAAAAGAGTTGAGGAAGAGACACCCATTCTGCTCCGATCCTCTGAGGACGAGCCGGAGATCGTTAGGGGGGAGGAGCTCACGAAAGCCCAGGCCTCCCGGAGCTCCGAGACGGGGGAGCCCGTCATCAACTTTACCCTCAACAGCGATGGCGCCAGCAAGTTCTCCGAAGTAACCAGGGAGTATCATTCGGAATCCGACAACAAGATTCGCACGCCTCAGGGGTACAGGGGCTGGCGCCTGGCCATTCTCCTTGATGACAAAGTCATCTCTGCCCCCGCCATCCGAGGCGAGATTTTCGACTCGGGCCAGATCACGGGAGACTTCACTCCTGAGGAGGCAAGAGACCTCGCCATTCAGCTCAAAGCCGGCGCCCTCCCCGCGAAGCTCAACATCGTCGCCCAGAACACCATCGGACCGACGCTGGGGACCGATTCCATTCGCAAGGGGCTTTTTGCAGCAATCGTCGGCCTCGTTTTGGTCGTCTGTTTCATGCTCGTCTATTACCTCCTCGCGGGAGCGATTGCCAATTTCGCCCTCGCCTTCAACATTGTGATCATTCTGGGTGTGCTGGCTTCTCTGAGGGCGACCCTCACGTTGCCCGGTATTGCAGGGATCATCTTGACCATCGGCATGGCGGTTGACGCCAACGTTCTCATCTTCGAGAGGATTCGTGAGGAGCTGGCATCGGCCAAGAAAATCGCCGCGTCCATAGACAGCGGTTTTCAGAAAGCCTTCCGGACAATTCTCGATGCGAACATCACCACGTTCATCACGGCGTTCGTCCTGTTCTACATAGGGACCGGTGCGGTGCGTGGATTCGCCGTGACCCTCATGATTGGCATCGCCACCAGCATGTTCACGGCGATCGTCGTCACAAGGGTCATTCTTGATATCCTCCTGAGGTTCAAGCGATTTCAGCGCCTCCGCATGCTCGCTTTCCTTCACAACCCCAAGGTGGACTTCATCGCGCACAGGAAAAAAGCCTTCATCATTTCCCTGGTTCTCGTCGTCGCGGGGATGGTCTCCTTCGGGGCGAAGTGGTCCAAGAACTTCGGGATTGATTTCTCCGGCGGCACGAGCGCAACCCTTGTCTTTCAGGATGCGATCACCACGGACGACCTCGTCAGAATCAGGGGCGAACTGGAGTCCAGCTCCGACATCGAGGACTTCAACCTTCGCCGCTTCAGCCTTCAAGGGGGGGCTCCCGATACGGGCATCGCCGTTGATGCCAAGTTCACCCCCGACGTTGATTCCCCCCGCCTCGCCGAGCGGCTTTCCGCCCTTCTCCCGGACAACCCCGTTGTGAACAAATCCGAAGAGACTGTTTATCCGACCGTGGCTCACCGCCTCTGGAAACAGGCCATCGTCGCTGTCTTGGTGGCCATGCTGGGAATTGTCATCTACATCTCTTGGCGCTTCGAGCTTCGTTTTGCACTCGGAGCGATCCTGGCGATTCTCCACGACGTTCTGATCACCCTGGGCGCTCTGACAGGCGTGTTCATCCTCGCGCGGCGTCAGCTCAACCTGCCTGTTATAGCTGCGGTTTTAGCTATCATCGGTTATTCGATCAACGACACCATCGTCATCTTCGACCGAATCCGTGAAGACATGAAAATCATGAAGGGGGTTGACCTCAAGACTATCATCAACACCAGCATCAACCAGACATTGAGCCGGACTCTTCTGACCTCATTGACGACATTGCTGGTGGTGATATGTTTGTTTAGCTTTGGCGGTCGAGCGATCAACGACTTCGCTTTCGCATTATTGGTGGGCGTGATAGTAGGGACATATTCCTCCATCTTCGTCGCCAGCCCCATCGTCTTCTTGCTCGAGAAGAAGAGATAAAAGATATACTGTCCCGACCTTTGGCAGACCGGTAACCTCGCGGACCCGGCGGCGGGCCTGTTGAGGAAGCGCTGAAGTTTCCCGTGCGGCAGATGGGGAATCGCCCGGAGAGGGCTGACATTCGAATGGAAGCCCTCCTGTATTTTACAATGGTCTTTCATCGCCGCGCCCATTCCTTGAGGTTTGCCAGAGAACGCGGGATTGAAGCCAATCGCCCCAGGAGCAAGAACCGGCAACCGTGAATCAACGAAGAATATGGACATACTCCCAACCGGATGAGGAAATCTGCCGCGACATGGCACAGGAGTTTTCTCTTCACCCTGCCGTGGTGGCTGTTCTCTACAACCGTGGAATTCGCACCGATCTCCAGGTCCGGACGTTTCTTCGAGGAAATGTTGATGACCTTTACGATCCTTTCTTGATGAAGGACATGGAAAAAGGTGTGGACCGTATTCTCGCGGCGGCCGCCCGGGATGAAAAAGTCACCATATACGGTGATTTCGATGTTGACGGTCTGACCAGCACGCATGTCCTCGGACGCTTCCTTTCATCGCTTGGCTTAGAATGCACGTATTACGTCCCGAACAGGCTTGTTGAAGGATACGGCCTGTCCCCGAAAGGCATCTCAAAGCGCCACGCCGAGGGAGCCACACTCCTGATTACCGTTGACTGCGGAATATCTTCTGTGGAGGAGGTGGCTTACGCTACTAACCTCGGAATGGACGTCATCGTCTGCGACCATCATGAGCCGGAGCCGGTCCTCCCGCGATGCTGCGCGGTTATTGACCCCAAACGTCCGGATTGCACCTACCCCTTTTCAGAACTGGCAGGCGTCGGAGTCGTTTACAAGCTCTGCCAGGCCCTGCTGGCGAGGCTGCTCCCTCGCGGAACCGGTGGGGAGGAAATCGAGACCGTGTCAGCCACAGAAGAGGCCGGTCCACAGGCGAGCCCCCGCGCCCTCCTCCAACAG
>JABMQX010000077.1 GCA_013203085.1 bacterium
CGGCTGCGGCGCCATAACCACCGTCATTCGCCTCTGGGGAGGGTTTCCAGAGGGCGTTTCGTATTCCATTTTCCTGATGAACATGTGTGTCCCTTTGATTGACCGGTTCACCATGCCAAAACTCCTCGGAGCGGACTTCGGCAAATGAAAAAACGCGGCGACAGTGCTTACAACATGATCGTTGTTCTTGCGCTCATCTGTGCTGCGGCCGGTCTTGCCCTTGGCGCAACATATCGTGCGACGCGAGGGAGAATCGAAACCCAGCAGCTCCGCGAAAGAATGGCGGCTCTGCGGATAGTCCTTCCGGAAGCACACAAAGACGGCTTCCGGGAAATGTCCACGCCGAAATCTGCCTTCGCCGCCGAAAGCAGATATTACGAGGCCTACGACAAAGCGTTGGGCGACGCTTCGGGGGAACTGGTTGGTTACGCGCTGGAGGCCGAGGGAGACGGCTACAGCAGCAAAATCCGTGTTACAGTGGGTGTTGACCCCAAGGGCGAGGTCATACGAGGGATCAAGATCACCTTCCAGCAGGAAACGCCCGGACTCGGCGCGAACTGCGAAGCCATCGAAGCGGAGGGGACGCTCTGGGACGCCATCGCGGAAGGAACGCTCTGGAATGCTTTCCTGCGTAAGGGAAAAGAGAAGACCTCCGAGCCACGGTTTCAGGCACAGTTCAGGGGGAAGATGTTCGACAGCTTCGTCAAGGTCGGCAATAAATACATGAACATAGACGGTTTGACCGGAGCAACTATCACAACCAACGCCGTTGCCGATGCAGCAGTGGGGGCCGTTGAAGAATTCACGAAGAGAATCCTGAAATATTCCGATGGCACATAACGCCGGTTGGCGAACATTTGTAGGCAAGAAATGAGCAAATGGCAGATATTCAAAAGCGGACTCTTCAAGAATAACCCCGTGTTCATTCTATACCTCGGGCTTTGCCCGGTGCTGGCGACCTCGACGAGCATCCGGGATGGATTCGGCATGGGCGTGGCTGCGACGTTTGTTCTGCTCGGCTCCAACGTCATCGTCTCCGCCATGAGAGGGGTTATTCCGAGAAAGGTTCGCATCCCCTGTTTCATCGTCGTCATCGCCACCTTCGTCACCCTGGTCGAACTTTTCTTGGCGGCCTATCAGCCGGAGCTCTCGAAGAGCCTGGGGCTTTTCGTTCCATTGATCGTCGTCAATTGCATCATTTTATATCGAGCAGAATCCTTCGCTTCCAAGAACACCGTTTTTTCTTCCTTTCTCGATGCCCTTGGAATGGGATGCGGGTTCACGCTCGCGCTTCTTCTCCTCGCCTTCATAAGGGAGGGGCTCGGAAAAGGAACGCTTCTCGGTTACGAATTGATACCGGGCTTTGAGCCTGCGGTCATCATGATTCTTCCCCCCGGGGCGTTTCTGACCATAGGATTGCTCATGGGGTTCTTCAACTGGCGTAAGAACAGAGGCAAAGCTCTTAAATGCGATTGATAGTAAGGAAGAGTAGCGAACGGCGTGCCCCTTCGCCGGTGAAACATACAATTGAACAACGCAGCAGGAAGTGAAAAATGAGCTTCAGTGCGATCTTCGCGATATTGATCAGTGTCATTTTCGTCAACAACTTCGTCTTCGCCCGTTTTTTGGGATTGTGTCCCTACCTGGGTGTGAGCAAGGACACGTCTTCCGCCATCGGGATGGGCATGGCCGTCATCTTCGTGATGACCATGGCTTCCATCGTGACATGGCCGCTGTACCGGTACTTTCTCTCTCCCTTTGGGCTGGAGAGGGTGCTCAGGACAACGTCGTTCATCCTTGTGATAGCTTCCCTGGTGCAGTTCATCGAAATGTTGCTGCAGAAGGTCAATCCGGCTCTTTACAAGGCCCTGGGCATTTACCTTCCCATCATCACGACGAACTGCGCCATTCTCGGCGTCGCCGTCCTGAACATTGACACCTTTTTCAAGGACGGCAATCCCCTTCCCGGCAGCTACCTGGGTAGTATCGTTCAGGCGTTTGGTGCAGGGCTTGGCTTTACTCTGGCCATGGTCCTCATGTCCTCCGTGCGGGAACGAATGGAGATGGCCAATATTCCCAGGTCTCTTCAAGGCGTCCCCATCGCCTTCGTCACCGCGGGGTTGATGTCCATGGGCTTTCTCGGTTTTTCGGGTTTAGTAAAGTGAGCCGGATGGCAAAGGAGGTCGCGGCTACATGAGTGCATCTATGAGCGTCGCCTTGGATGGTGGCATTATCATTCCCTCGGCCCTCGGGCTTGCCGGGTTGGGCGTGTTATTTGGTCTGGCTCTCGCTGTTGCCTCAAAAACATTTAGAACAGGAACTGATCCTCGCATCGAGGAGATAACCGATCTTCTGCCCGGGGTCAATTGCGGAAGTTGCGGTTTCCCCGGCTGTTCCGGGTATGCCGAAGCTCTGGTAAAGGGAACCGCTGAATTCGGTTTGTGCTCGCCATGTTCCACGGATGCCGTTGCCAAAATCGCCGCACTTCTCGGGAAGGAAGTCGCCGCGAGCGAAAAGAAGGTTGCTTTCCTCCATTGCGCCGGTGGGAAAGTCGCCAAAAGAAGTTTCCTCTACGACGGAATTCAAACATGCGCCGCCGCGAACCTTGTCGCAGGGGGGGACCTCGCGTGCGAATTCGGGTGCCCTGCTTTCTATGATTGTGTTCGAGCTTGTCCCTTCGACGCTATTGAGATTGACGAAATTGGGATGCCATGCGTCAACGCCCGGAAATGTGTAGGTTGTGGCGTATGCGTGGAAGCCTGCCCCAAGAACCTCTTCGAGATTGTGCCTGAGAAGAAAACGATTCTCATCGCATGCTCGAATACTGAACGCGGCAAATTCGTCAGGCTGGTCTGCGATATCGGGTGTATCGGGTGCGCAAAGTGCGCCAAGACCTGCCAGCAAAACGCCATCGAAATGCAGGAGGGGCTCGCTGTCATCTATTACGACAAGTGTACTGTCTGCGGCGAGTGTCTCGCCGTCTGCCCCAAGAACATCATCCACAACTTTGCGGACACGGCGCCTTCCAGCAGCACCTCCCACGATGAAAAGGCGGCATAGCCGCGGAGACTCTGGCCGCGACAATCTCTCCCTCCCCCATAAGTGAAAGACCCCCATGTTCCGCGCCAGCGGCAAACCATCGTATATCAGCGTGATCTTCAGGGTGGAAACACCCACCCGGGCAATGATTATCACGCCCGAACCGCCCGGCGACCCCACATGACTCTGTTGACGCTCTCCCGCACGTTTGCTATATTCATCAGTGAAGGTTCGGCGTGGCGCTTCTGAGTTAAGCGAATCAGATGCCAGATCAAGGGCCGAAGGAGGAGATATGAAAATCCAACGTGGTTTGTTGATGGTGCTATGTTCTGCCGTAGCCTTATGCGGATGTTCCCATTTGCCGGACAACAAGGATGTTTTATTTCAGACTTCAACGATTAGTGCCCTCCTTGAAGGCGCTTATGATGGCGAGGTGACGTGCAAGGAACTGAAGAAGCACGGCGATTTTGGGATAGGGACTTTTGATGCCCTCGATGGCGAGATGCTTGCGCTCGAAGGCAAAGTCTATCAGATCCGCGCGGACGGGAAAGCTTATTGTGCTGAGGATTCGCTGTCAACACCCTTTGCAGCAGTTAAGTTCTTCGAAGCGGATAAAACAATCGTTCCTGACACAAGCCTGAACTTCAAAGAGCTCGAGGAATGCCTTGACAGGTTGTTGCCGACCAAGAATATCCTTTATGCCTTAAAAGTCGAAGGCGTGTTCAAGTATATCAAAACGAGGAGCGTTCCAAAGCAGCGCAAGCCATATCCTCGCCTTGTTGAAGTGGTAAAGAATCAACCGACCTTCGAGTTCCCTAATATCCGAGGCACGATAGTTGGATTCAGGTTACCTGCTTACGTAGATGGAATAAATGTCCCGGGGTACCATCTTCACTTCATTACAGAGGACAGAAGCGCCGGCGGGCATTTGCTGGAATGCTCGACAAGCAATGTGACGATAGAGGTTGATTATACGCGAGCATTCTTCGTTGTATTGCCGGAGCACGGCGACTTCTATCAGGTGGATATGACGGAAAAGAAAGAAGGAGAACTGGAAAGAGTCGAGAAGTAGCTTTTAGTCAAGCGCGCGTGAGCTAAACGCGCACAGCCCTGGAGGATTGAGGCTCACGCCCGTGTCGCCAACGGCCAACGGATACTGGCCCCCCCCTGATTTCATGGTTATTGGTCCCTTTTCTCCTGCTTGGCATACCGACCTTGATTTCGACAAAGCTTGTATCGTTGTGCATAGGGTTATTCACGATAGTAGCTCTGCGGTCACTATGCTACAAGTTTGACATGTCGGAGAAGATTCGATCAAGTCCAGATACCTGTGGGTGATTTGCCTTTTGCTACTGCCGATGGGAGGGCATTTACTATACAGACTATTCAAGAGCGAGTATTTTGATGCAACAAGACGAAACATTGCAAGCTGAGGTTTTCGCCTTCATGGTTTCTGGATGCCCGCTTTTCGCTTGAAGCAACATCCTCCTTTCTGCCTACCAGGGTGCTTTTCACTTGACGGGACTTGCCTGACAAGTGTAATCCTCATGGAATTCCGAGGGCCGGCCCGTCGGGAAAACTGTGTTTTTGGCGCCGGGCTTGTGGGAGTACGTGTCAATCACAGCGGCGAAGCCAGCGACCAGAAAAGTTGGAAAAAAGCCAGATGAGTCGAACAGGAGACAGGTTAATTGATCGAGCCGCAAAGCCGGGCGGTTGCCGCGATGTGCTGCGGGTGGCTTTTCCCCTTGTTCTCAGCACCAGCTCTTGGGGATTGATGCACTTCGTGGATCGGATGTTTCTGAGCTGGTACTCCAACGACGCCCTGGCGGCTGCTGTCCCCGCCAGCGTAACAAATTTCGTGTTAGTGGCGCTGTTCATGGGCACGGCAACGTACGTCAACACGTTCATCGCGCAGTACATCGGGGCCAACAGACCTCAGCAAGTGGGGTCGGTTCTCTGGCAGGGCATTTACTTTTCCGTCTTCAGTGGGATTCTCATGCTGGGCGTCATTCCTTTGGCGGGTCCTATCTTCCGGTTGGTGGGCCATGACGCCGCGGTTCAAGAGATGGAGGTTCCATATTTCCGCATCCTTTGCTACGGCTCCGGAGCCAGCGTCCTGGGCAGCACCCTTTCCTGTTTCTTTATAGGCAGGGGGAAAACGCTGGTTGTCATGTGGGTCAACATAACTGCCACGGCAGCCAACATGCTGCTGGATTATGCGTGGATATTTGGGAACTGGGGCTTCCCGGAGGCCGGTATTCGCGGGGCGGGCTACGCGACGGTCGCCGCCACGGTCCTGCGGCTCGTTCTCTACATGACTATCATCCTGCTTCCCCGCCACAGACGAACCTACGGCACGACCCGTGGCTGGAAGTTCAACGCACGGTCATTTTACAGGCTCATGCGATTCGGTCTGCCAAACGGAATTCACTTCATGCTCGACGTTCTTGCCTTTTCCTTTTTCATCATCCTGGTGGGGAAAATCAGCAGCCAAGCCCTCGCCGCCACCAACGTCGCTTTCAACATCAACTGCTTGGCCTTCAACCCGATGCTGGGCTTTGCCTTCGCTATTTCGACGCTGGTGGGACAATACCTCGGGGCCGACCGCCCGGACCTTGCCGAGCGAACGGCAAATTCTGCCTTCCGAATGACTTGTGCGTACGTGGGGACCTTCTGCTTGCTGTACCTGACAGTTCCCGGTCTTTTCGTTCGATTCTTCGGCTCAAGGACAAATCCGGAAGAATTTGAGACTATTCGTGGCATGGTTGTTATTCTATTGAGGTTCGTAGCCGCATACTCCATGTTCGACATGCTGAACATTGTCTATGGCCACGCCATCAAAGGAGCGGGCGACACGCGGTTCGTGATGTGGATTTCGATCGGTCTCTCGTGGCCCATCCTTGTTGTCCCCACTTACCTCGTCTGCGTCGTCTTCAAGGGGAGCGTCTATACGGCATGGTTTTTCATAACTGCTTATGTGATAGTGCTGGGAATCACTTTCTACCTGCGATTTCGAGGAGGGAAGTGGAAAGCAATGAGAGTTATCGAGGTGGCGCCGGGGGCTCCGGGCCCTTTGCCCGAACTGCCGACAGTGGAGCTGGACTTTGGCCAACCGGGCGAATCACGTCACCTTACCGACGCGGACCCCAACGCTGACGTCCTTTGTAACGGAAAGCATGCTGCCTCTTGATGGTGTAATATACCTCTTGTTTCGCTGGACGTGAATGGCGCCGCGGCCGGGTACCGAGCGATAACGTTTCCCATCTGTTGTGCAAATAGGCAACGGGAGCGGAGTCGGATTGATGAAGATAATCATCCTTTTGCCGGTTTACAACGAGGCGAAGTCCCTCGCTCCTCTCTTGAAGAGAATCGAGCTGAGCATGAGC
>JABMQX010000718.1 GCA_013203085.1 bacterium
CCGTCTCATTGAACCCTTCGTCGGTCGAGAACATGTTGCTGATACGGTCTTTGACCTCTCGCGTGGTGACGACAACGCCCAATCGCTCCGCCTCCCGCAATTTGACGATTCGCTCCCACGTTAAAGCTTCGATCAGGTCGGCGGGGATCACCCGACCTGTCATGTGTTGGTACTGTATGGCGCGCTCCCTCGCAGCAAGCCACTGGCGGCGAAATTCCTTCATGGAAACCTTCTTCCCGAAAACGGCGCCGGCGTACTTCGGACCGCCGCCACCACCGATTCGTGTCCCCCAGAGAATGAAGCTGACCGTAACCATTACAACAACAATCCAGTAGATTCCTTTGATATTCTTGCGAATTCCTCGCATCATGCCCATTGCGATTACACCTCACATTGACCGGACATTTCTCCCACACTTAGGGGCCCGTTTTTGCCGTAAAACCAGCGAGAAGCCCGCCTACCGACAGAGACGCACCGCCGCCATCACCATGAGAAACGGCGGGGGCTCCTGGGGAAAGCCGGTCTCCTTATCGCCGACTCAGCTTATATATCACAGAAGCCAATCCGCTTCAACGTCTTTCCCTCGGCGGACAATTATGCTTGACGGCGCCTGATTTTGCGGGTATCGTCAAAACCCCGGATGGCACGTCAGCGGCATTTATCCTGCAAAGTCCGATAAGATACACGGCCGAAGTGTGCTCGGAAGTGACGTGTGAGCATGGAGAACCGGGTCTCCTCGGACGCCCGCTGGGGGAAAATGCCGGCGGCTTGACGGCAAAGAAAACTGATATCGCAGAGAATAAGATGTTGCTTTGACGAAGAATGGGACGACAGGAAGCTAAAATAGCGCTGGAAGACGGAACGGTTCTGCGCGGGTTATCCTTCGGGGCCACTGGGGAAACCTGCGGGGAGGCGGTTTTCAATACGAGTATGACGGGCTATCAGGAAATCCTCACAGACCCCTCGTATAAGGGGCAGATCGTCGCGATGACCTATCCGCTGATAGGGAACTACGGAGTCAATTCAGAGGATGTTGAGTCCTCGCGGCCATTCGTGGAGGGGTTTGCGGTCAAAGAGTGCAGTCAGATCGCCAGTAACTGGCGAGCGGAGAAAACGCTCGGCGCCTACTTGAAAGAAAACGGAATCATCGGGATCGAGGGGATAGACACGAGAGCTCTGACAAAGCACCTGAGGGTCGCGGGCGTCATGAAGGCGGTCATCTCCACGGAAGACACGGACGCCCGAAGTCTCATCAGAAAGGCAAGGGAGTCCCCCGGTCTTGTGGGGCGGGACCTCGTGAAAGAGGTCGCCTGCCAGAAGCAGTACGTATGGGGCGACGAGGACAGGTACACCGTGGTGGTGATAGATTGCGGTGTTAAATATAACATCTTGCGGAGCCTCGCGTCACGCGGCTGCCGGGTCATCGTGGCGCCGGCGGAGACAGGTCCTGAGGAGATTCTTGAGATGAAGCCGGACGGCGTGCTCCTTTCTAATGGCCCCGGCGACCCTGCGGGCGTGCCGTATGTTGTGGAAACGGTCCGGGCGCTTCTCGACAAGGTTCCCATTTTCGGCATTTGTCTGGGGCACCAGATGCTCGGTCTGGCGCTCGGGGGAAAGACCTACAAGTTGAAGTTCGGGCACCGCGGCGCCAATCATCCCGTCAAGGACATTCGAACGGGCAAGATTTGTATAACAGTCCAGAACCATGGCTTTTGCGTAAACGCCGATACTCTTGACTCACGGGAGGTGGAGGTAACTCACATCAATCTGAACGACCAAACTCTTGAGGGAATCCGACACAGAAGATTGCCGATCTTCTCGGTCCAATTCCACCCCGAAGCATCCCCGGGCCCCCATGACGCGGTTTATTTGTTCGATGAGTTCATAGCAATGCTGGAGGAACGCCGTGCCAAGAAGGGATGATATAGAGAAGATCCTCATCATCGGCGCCGGCCCCATCATCATCGGCCAGGCTTGCGAGTTCGATTATTCCGGCACCCAGGCTTGTAAGGTTCTGAGGCAAGAGGGATTCGAAGTTATCCTTGTCAATTCCAATCCAGCCACGATCATGACCGACACCGTAATGGCCGACCGCACGTACGTCGAGCCGATCACTCCTGAAGTCGTCGAGCGAATCATAGAGAGGGAGAAACCGGATGCTCTCTTGCCGACTCTCGGTGGGCAGACGGCTCTCAACACAGCGGTTGCCCTTGCGGACCGAGGGGTGCTCGAGAAGCACGGCGTGGAGGCCATCGGCGCAAAAATCGAGGCCATACGAAAAGCGGAGAACCGGCGGCTTTTCAAGGACGCGATGCTCAACATCGGGCTGGAAGTCCCCAGGAGCGCTGAGGCGGCAGATATGCACGAGGCGCGCGATATCCTGAGGGAATCAGGGCTTCCGGTGGTCATTCGCCCCGCTTTCACGCTCGGGGGAACGGGGGGCGGCATCGCCTACAATATCGAGGAGTTCGAGCGGATCGCCCTGCGGGGTCTTGAGCTGAGCATGATCCACCAGATTCTCATCGAAGAGTCGGTGATCGGCTGGAAGGAATTCGAGCTGGAGGTCATGCGAGACCTGAAGGATAACGTGGTTGTTATCTGTTCGATCGAGAACTTCGATGCAATGGGGGTTCATACCGGCGACAGCATAACGGTCGCTCCTGCGCAGACCCTCAGCGACAAGGAGTACCAACGAATGCGAGACGCCGCCATTGCTTGCATCCGGGAGATAGGCGTGGAGACCGGCGGCTCCAACATTCAGTTCGCCGTCAACCCCAACGATGGGCAGATGGTCATCATCGAGATGAACCCGCGTGTTTCCCGAAGCTCGGCTCTCGCCTCCAAGGCCACGGGATTCCCCATCGCTAAAATCGCCGCCAAACTCGCTGTCGGCTACACCCTCGATGAGATCCCTAACGACATCACCAAGGAGACCCCAGCCTGCTTCGAGCCAACAATAGACTACTGCGTCGTGAAAATCCCTCGTTTTGCTTTTGGGAAGTTCCCGGAAGCGGATGCTACGCTGACCACCTCCATGAAATCGGTCGGCGAAGCCATGGCTATCGGGAGGACGTTCAAAGAAGCGCTCCAAAAAGGGCTGCGATCCCTTGAGGTCGGACGCGCGGGCTTGGACGACTTGAAGAAAGACGTTCCCCTGGAGATTCTAAGCGAGAGGCTCAGAACCCCCAACACTGAAAGAGTCTTTTACATCAAGCACGCTTTCCAGAAAGGGATGGGCATCGGGGAAATCTGCGAGCTGACCGGAATTGACCTGTGGTTTCTCCATAACATCAAGCAGATCGTTGCATTGGAGAGGGAGATCGCGAAGTATAGGGAACCCGGTTCGGAAACCATTCCGACAGAACTCTTGATGAGAGCAAAGGAGTTTGGATTCTCGGACATCCAGTTGGCAAAGCTGCTCGGAAAGGACCAGGTTTCAATTTCCAAACTCCGGCACGAAAGAGCAGTGATCCCAACATATAAACTCGTGGACACGTGCGCCGCGGAGTTTGAGGCGTTCACCCCCTATTTCTACTCCACGTACGAAACGGGAATTGAGATTCTGGAGCGCGGAACCTGATTTCGCGGAGGGAAAGATTAACCGCTGAGAACGGAAAGAAGCGGAGAGGCTGAAATCGGAGTACTCGCATGACCGGCTGCAGAAGAACACAAGACAACTGCCATCGCGGCTCGGAATCCGGACCCGAAATCGTGGTCATTGACTACGGGCTGGGAAACTTGCGGAGCGTCACCAAAGCGCTGCAAGCGGCTGGCGCGAGAATACAACTCACCAGCGAGCCTGAGAAAATAGTCTCTGCAAGAGGGGCAGTTCTTCCGGGCGTCGGCGCATTTTCCGCAGGCATGCAAAATCTTCAATCCCTGCACCTCCTTCCGGCAATTTTGGAGAGAATGGCTGAAGGGAAGCCGCTCCTCGGCATCTGTCTGGGCTTGCAGTTGCTTTTCACTGTAAGCGAAGAGCACGGATTGCATAAGGGTCTGGATGCCGTCGCCGGAAGGGTTGTGAAATTCGGAGGCGGGTTGAAAATTCCTCACATGGGATGGAACACGGTCAAGCCTGTGAGACAGTCCCCAGCAGGCATCCTGTTCGAGGGAATCCCCGACGATTCCTTCTTCTACTTCGTTCATTCCTATTACGTTGTGCCGGAGGATGAAAGCGTGGTTTCTGCCACGACGGAATACGGGGTTGAGTTTGCCTCCGCTATCGCCAGAAGGAACCTGTTCGCCGTTCAATTCCATCCGGAGAAAAGTGGCGACTTGGGGCTGAGGATTCTGGAGAATTTCGTCAATTATGTTGGCTAAGAGGATCATACCCTGCTTGGATGTCAAGGACGCGAGAGTCGTGAAAGGCATCAATTTCGTCAACCTGCGGGATGCCGGTGATCCGGTAGAGATCGCCGCAGCATACGGTCGCGAGGGGGCGGACGAGGTCGTCTTCCTGGACATCACGGCGAGCGTCGAGAAACGCCGAGCCATAGTCGAGGTTGTCAGGAAAACCGCCGAGCAAGTTTTCATCCCGCTGACGGTTGGCGGCGGAATCAGAAACATCGAGGACATAAGACTTCTGCTGAAATCGGGCGCGGATAAGGTCTCTCTGAATACAGCCGCCGTCGAGAACCCCGAGCTCGTCACCGAATCCTCCCGAGCCTTCGGAAACCAGTGCATTGTCGTCGCCATTGACGCCAAAAGAGTTTCCTCCGGCAAATGGATCGTTTACATCTATGGAGGAAGGAAACCCACCGATCTCGACGCCGTCGAATGGGCGAAGGAAGCTGAGAAGCTCGGCGGAGGGGAAATCCTCCTGACCAGTATGGACGCCGACGGAACGAAAAACGGGTACGACCTCGAATTGACCCGCACCATCTCCGAAGCGGTGAACATCCCTGTCATCGCCTCCGGAGGGGCGGGAAACCTGAAACACCTCTGCGAAGCCTTCACCGTTGGCAAGGCGGACGCCGCCCTCGCCGCCTCCATCTTCCACTACGGAGAATACTCCATCGCCGAAGCGAAGCGATACCTGCGTGAAAGGAATATTGCGGTTAGATTGTAAATGACCGCGTTTTCGGGTCGAACAGTCACAGCCTCCTCGATGCGTTTTAGCCGGGGCATTGACCGGCCCCGGCGCCCATGCTAATGCGTCCTTTTCGGCGGCCTTCGTGATTGACACCGGGCACTGGATGTTCTACCTTTTCCTGGCAGCCGTTGACCACAGGCTTCGGAACTCAAGCCACGAGAGAACACGCCCTTAAGTGGGACGAAGAAGTGCAAAAAGCACCGCGAAACCGCAGTATGACCCTATCGGAAAAGGATAGGGAAAAGTATCGGCAGAATTTGTTAACGTTGGATAGCCCCGCCGCGCTCAAGCGATTGAGGAAACAATGGGAAGAAAAACCGGACATGTGGAGCTGAGGACAGCGTTCTCCAACCGAGTCTCGCCCGATGGGGGAAATGCAGATGAATGACCGTGACCTGAGACTGTTGAGGTTCGGCGCTTCCGGGGTAAGAGGTATTGTGGGACAGACTCTCACGCCGGAGTTAATCACCGATTTTGCCTGCGCCTTCGGGACGTACGTTCAGTCCGGCCCGGTCGTCGTGGGACGCGACACCCGTAAGTCCGGGGAGATGGTCAAGTCATCTGTATTTGCAGGTTTGCTCTCGACAGGCTGCCAGGTTGTCGAGCTGGGCGTCTGCCCTACCCCTATTATCCAGTTCATGGTTCGCGAACTCTGCGTTTCAGGCGGTATCGCTATCAGCGCGGGTCATAACGACGCGAGATGGAATGCACTGGGTTTCATCAACTCGCAGGGCACTCACCTCGACAGGTATCAGGGAGAGGAGGTGCTCGACATCTACCATTCCGGCGAGTTTGTCAAGAAACCGTGGAACTCCCTCGGCAAAATCGAGCGACGAGACGATTACCTTCCGACATACCTCGATCGGCTTTGCGGCTTTCTGGACGTGGGAGCGATCCGGGGAGCGGCATTCAAGGTCATCATGGACCCCTGCAACGGTGCCGCTGCGGGCATCGTGGACCTTTTCTGTGAGCGTCTGGGTTGCCAGCTCATTCCGATCAACAACGAGCCGACCGGCAGATTCCCTCACGATCCTGAGCCCCGCCCCGGAAATGCCGGGCAGATCGCCTCGATCATCAAGCCCGTCCGAGCGAACGTCGGGTTTCTCCTCAGCAGCGGCGCGGCGCGCGTCTCCCTCGTGACGGACACAGGGGAGGCCGTCAGCGAGGAATACACTTTTCCTCTGGTTCTCCAACATTTCCTCGGTCGCAAGAAAGGTCCCGTCGTCACCAACCTGTCCACCACGAAGATGGTGGACGACATCGCTCAACGGCATAATTGCCCCCTGATCAAGAGTGAGGTGGGGCAGTCGCACACGCTGCATACTATGCTTACGGAGGATGCCGTCATCGCCGGCGAAGGATGCGGCACCGTCGCAGTCCCCGAATTCCACCCCGGGTTCGACGCTTTCCTCTCCATGGGCTTGATCCTCGAGATGATGGCCCTCCGGCAAAAGAGGATTTCCGAATTGCTCGACGAGCTCCCCCGGTACAACATCGTGAAGGAAAAGGTGTATTGCCCCCCGGACAAAGTGCACAATGTTATGCATGAGGTCAGGCAGGAATACCGCCTTAAAAAGCCGGAACTCAGCGATGGGGTGAGGGCGGATTGGGATGACGGCTGGCTTCATGTTCGGGCATCCACGACCGAACCATTGGTTCGGGTTATCGCCGAAAGCAACAACGAGGAAACTGCACGGGAGAGAGCCGATCGCGCCATCAGCATCATCTCCCGCCTTATATAACGGAATCGCTCGCAGGAGAGATTTAACAAATGCCGCGTCGTTCATCTTTGAAAGTCGGAATCTCGGGAGTCCGAGGGATCGTCGGTGAGTTGCTGACGCCGCAGTTGGTGACGACCTTCGCAGAAGCCTTCGGCACTTTTGTCGGCCCCGGCCCCGTCGTTGTCGGCCGGGACACACGTCTCTCCGGGGAGATGATGAAGAACGCCGTCTTTGCCGGGCTCTTGGCCGTGGGTTGCAGGCCGATTGATGTCGGCATTTCGCCTGTTCCCTCGATACTGATCAAGACCAACCGCACAGACGCAATCGGCGCCATTGCTATCACCGCGAGCCACAACCCTGTCCAATGGAACGCCCTGAAGTTCGTCGGGCGGAACGGTCTGTTTCTCAACCGCTACGAGGCTCAAGAGCTTCTCGACATCTACCATCAATCCGAGTTTTCCCTTGTGGAGACAGACGCCTACAAATGGGTGGACAGAGACGACGATCCCACCAGAGAACATTTTTCCGCTCTGCTCGAATACTTAGATGTGGATGCCATCCGGGAGAGAAACTTCAAAGTCGTTTACGATTCCTGTAACGGAGCCGGATCGCTGTTCACGTCAGGCTTTCTGGAGATGCTCGGATGCCAGACCGAAGGGGTCAACAACGTGCCCGATGGTCTTTTCCCTCGCAACCCCGAGCCGAAAGCCGAGAACATCTCCGAGCTGTGCGAAGCCGTTAAAGCGGAAAAGGCTGATGTAGGCTTCGCCCAGGATGCCGACGCGGACAGACTGGCTATCGTTGACGAGAAGGGGCGCCCCATCGGGGAGGAACTAAGCATCGCCCTGGCGGTGAAACACGTCCTTTCCCGCAACCGCGGCCCCGTGGCCGTCAACCTCTCTACAACCGCAATTGTTGACCATATCGCCGCCGAGTTTGACTGCCCCGTCATCCGCACGAGAATAGGGGAAGTGAATGTGGCTGAGGCGATGATCACAAACTGCGCCGTCATAGGCGGCGAGGGAAACGGCGGCGTCATGGTCCCCGCCGTGCATCCCTGTCGCGACAGTTTCATCGGGATGGGCATCGTCCTGCAGTGCCTCGCCGAACAGGGAAAGACCGTCTCCGAGCTTGTCGCTGAGCTTCCCCGCTACGTCATGGTCAAGAAGACCGTCGAGTGCTCGACAGAGATCGCCCATTCCATCATGACGGTTCTCCGCAAAAGACACACGGACGCCGGGCAGGTGGACACCACGGACGGTCTCAAAATCACGTATCCCGACAGAAGCTGGGTACACATTCGCCCCTCCAATACGGAAGCCGTCATGCGACTTACGGTCGAATCACCCTCCCCGGAAAAGGCGCGGGAACTCGCCGACCAGTTCGCCCAAGAAATCTCCTCTCTTTGTTGACCTCGCTTCCATTTCTCGCGTTGCCGGGGAAGGGAGGTTGTGAAGCGGAATAGCCGAGTGAAACAGATGGATTGCGCCGGGGACATGAGGGCTCCGCCCCAGGCGTGCCGCTCCCGCCGACAGCATCAATCGTGGCAAAGTGCGCAGGCTTTTTTCTCGGGGATTTTCAGCAAGTGGTCGCCCGTCGCGCCGTGCGGGTCGTGGCACATCTGGCAAAAGGCGAGGGATTCGTATCTATGATTGTGCGTAAGGTTGAACTCTGGTCGCTCATGGCAGTCGAAGCATCCCTGCGGTTTTTCGAGGGAGAAGACGCTGTTCATGTTCAGAAATCTCCGCTTCTCACTCAACTCGTGGCACGCGACGCACGTGACCCCACCAGAGCCGGCGGGCGGATGGGCGATGTAACGAGACCATCCGCGAGGAGGACTCTCTTTACCTTTCTCATCCCGCACGTAAAACTCCACGCTCGTTTCGCCCGCCGATAGTCTGTGCAAACCTGGGGGAAGGGAGCGGACAACAACAACAGCGGGAGGGAGAAAAAAAACATCGCTCGACTGCCGTGATGCTGAATCTTTCTCCTCCCCTGACGATTGCG
>JABMQX010000719.1 GCA_013203085.1 bacterium
AACATGAACTGGCTCGTGGCAGATTGTGTGACCGTGAATGAAGATAGCTCTCGAGCATGGAACTGTCAACAGGCGTTGGGCATCGCCAAGAAAACGTCCAAAAACACGTTGCTTGTCCGTGTCTTAGGGGGCACCCTGATGAAAAACAAAAGGGCAGCTTTGTTTAGGCCCGAATCTTCCGTTTCCAAGAGATAACGGCGCTTCTCACCAAAATCTTGATCCCATCCCGATGGCCTGAGTTCTCCCTCAAGCATTTACTTGCCACTGGATTCCTTTCCCTGCCGTTGTGTATGATACTATTTCGACAATCGAACGAAACAAGCAAAAATGCTGAGCACTCAAAGCAACCGGAAGGGAGGGTCCAGAATGAGAGACTTTAAGTCCTTGGTGCAGTTCTCGGTCATAGTGGGTATCGTCTTTTTCATTTCAGGATCAGGGCTCGGCCAGAACGCCGTGCCCATACTGATCAATTATCAGGGAGAGTTAAGAGACCCAGCAACCGGCATGCTTGCGGCGGATGGAACCTACGAAATGCTTTTCAGGATCTACGACGTCGAATTTGGCGGCACCCCTCTCTGGGAGGGAACCCACTCCAGCCTCAACGGCAACCCGGTCGAGGTGACGAACGGTATATTCAACGTCGTTCTCGGCTCGGGGACCGGCAACGCGTTGAGTGCGTCAATTTTCAACGGCTCCGACAGATGGCTGGAGATCAGGGTCGGAATGGAGACTTTGGAGCCGAGACAGAGAATGACATCGGTCGTTTACTCCATCGTTTCCGAGAACAGCCGCCTCCTCGGCGGAAAGGAAGCCTCAGAATTCGCCGAGGCTGTCCACACGCACGGCTTCGCTGGTTTGACGGGCACGGCCACGGATGCGCAGGTCCCTGACAACATCACGATCACCTACGCCGCTTCCGCAGGGGACGCCGAGACGGTTGACGGGATGGAAGGAGCTGACCTCGAGGAGTCGGCGGAGATTGATGTGGACATCGTAGCCCATTCCACCGTCGCCGATGCACACCACGCGAAGACCACCAGTTTCACCGACTTAACCGACACGGCCACAGACGCACAGATACCCGACAACATCACGATCACCTACGCCGCGTCCGCAGGCGATGCCGAGACGGTTGATGGCTTGGAGGGCGCCGACCTTGAGGAGTCGGCGGAGATTGATGCGGACATTGTGGCCCATTCCACCGTCGCCGATGCACACCATGCCAAGTACACCAATTCCGAGGCCGTTGCCGCCATGGGGACCAAGTCCGATACCAATCCTTTGAACCACGACAAGACCACAAGCCTTCCGTGGGGCAGCATTACATCCATTCCCGCCGGATTTGCCGACGATGTGGATGACGACACCACCTATTCGGCGGGCGGGGGTCTGAACCTGGCCGGCACCGTATTCAGCGCCAGCTTCGGCGGGACAGGTTCCGCAAGCACCGTTTCCCGCACGGATCACGACCACGACAGCAACTACGTGAACGAGGGCCAGGTCAATAGTGTAACCTCGGGCATGATCGTGGACCTCAGCGTTGGCACCGCTGAGCTCACCAATACCGCGGTGACCAGCGAGAAGATTGCCAGCAGTGCCATCCGGGACTCGCACGTGGCCGGCTCGGCCGCCATCGCCGGCACCAAGATCAACCCCGATTTTGGATCTCGAGACGTTGTCACCACCGGCAATGTCGGCGTGGGGACGACGAGCCCAACAAGTAAGTTGCAGGTTTCAGGCGGAACGGTGAGCGTCTTCAACGACGACGGCGTCACTGCTGGCGACCACGAGCTGGCGCGTTTCGAGAGAAGCGAATTGACCGGCTATCCCGGAATTCGCATAGGATACCGCGCAGACGGAACGGGCGTAACCGGGGCCTACGTTCGGGAGGGCGGCGTTGGAGGGGACCTCGAGTTTGGCACCGGCGGGTATCCTCAAGCAATGATCGTAAAAAACGATGGGAAGGTCGGTGTTGGAACAACAAGCCCGGATGTCAAATTTCAAGTTGTGACAGACGCCGGACAGAATAGCGTGAAACTGAACCAAGGCGATGTCGTGACAGATAACGCCAGCGGCTCCACCTCTCGCTACGTTGTTTCCATCGGTGATACATGGTACTGGGGCATAGGGAAGACAAGTACCGGCAATAACAACTTCCATATCATCAACTACCCCAGCAGCAGGTGGGATCTGACCATACGCAACGACACCGGCAATGTCGGCATCGGGACCACCAGCCCCCAGGCAAAACTGGACGTGAACGGGGACGCTAATGTCGCGGGCAACTTAACCGTGAACGGCGTCAGCATGGGGAAAATATTTCTGACGGGCGACGGTACTATCCTCGCTACCGATCTCGGCAGGCGAGAGTTGTATTGGGACAGGACGAATGGAGATATTGAGATCACCAACACGTCCGGTGATTGGTGCGATTATTGGTGGCAGGCCCAAAAGGGAGCGACAACTTCCGGGGGCAGTGGTGCAATACCCACCGTTTCAAACGTGGTCATCATTAGCGGATTCGGGTTGGGATCTCCGAACGATTACGGTTGTGAAGTGCACTTCGGGCATGCAGACGGCACCGCCGGATGGTGCTCGGTCTGGCTACAGTACGCTAACGGGAACCTCGTTGGTCACTACATCAAATACTGAGAGGGAAGAAAGCAATACAGGCA
>JABMQX010000720.1 GCA_013203085.1 bacterium
TGACAACTACTTCCCACGTGATGCCCTTCTCCCTCGACACGTCCTGCTCGCCCCTCAGGCGGTCGTCCAGCGCCGAGATGCCCTCGGAATGGAGCGTCATCAGGACTCTGTTTTTCGGAGGAATGAATTTCGCAGCCGCCTCGCCCAGAGAGCGGCCGGCCTGGTAGAGGTTCTGGCAGACCGCGCTGAGCCGCGCGTTCGGCGTGCCGGAATCATCAACATTGTACGCCACCACGGGTATCCCCTTGTCCAAGGCCTCCTGCACCACACCATCAAAAGCCACCGGATCAATGAGACTGACGACGATGCCGTCGTAACCGCCGGCGATGGCCTTCCTCACCATTTCCGCCTGTGCCTTCAAATCCACGTCCTCCGTGCCGGTAAACGTGCATTCCACGCCCATCATCTCCGAGGCATCGAGCATCCCCTTTTTCACCGGCCTGAAAAAGTCTTCGCCGACGCATGGCGTGATGAAGATGAAGCGAAGCTTTCTCTCCGTCGTCTCCGCCGCTTGACAATCTGCAAGAAACACCATCACGCTCATTACGCCGATCAAAAATGCCAGCCTCTTCATAACCGTATTCCCTCTTTCGCTCTATTTTGGCGTGAATCTCGTGTGCCGGTCTTGACAACGTGAAAGTCATTCGCAGTGGAACACTTCTTCCATACTGGCCCACCATTTCTCTCCTTCCGCTCTCGTCGGGAGCGGATCCAGGCAGGGCACACACACCTCCCACCACTCCTGCGTGACTGGATCGTCGGCCATCCGAGCCATGTCCGCGTCGAAATCGTCCCCGACATACTCGAAGTAGCTGAAAAGATAACCGTCTTTGTGGAAGATCGAATAATTGCGGATATTGCAGTCGCGGATCGTCTCGAGTACGCCTGGCCACACGTCCGCGTGCAGACGCTTGTACTCGCCCAGTTTCTCCAGGCGCACCTTGACAACCATCCCATACCGTTTCATCCTGTGCCTCCTTCTGCCCTCACTATATCTCCTCCTCGAACTCCCCCAGGTCGAGTGGATACCTGCCATGTTCGCGGAGGAGTTCGATCATGTAGTCGTAGCTGGCGGGGGCGACGTTGTCAGGGATGGAATGGTCGGACTGCACGATATATCCACCACCCCTGGCGGCATTGAGTTTTCTGAGAACCTCGCGGCGAATTCGGTCCGATTCATTCGTGGCCAACACCCTCACATCAATATTGCCGTTGAGTGCCCACCGGTTGCCATATCGCCGCTTGAGGTCCACCACATCGAGTCCGGCCTTCGCTTCTAACGGATTGTATGCGTCCACGCCGGCGTCAATCATGTCGCCAAAGACCTCAGAGGCGTCTCCGCAACCATGATAGATCGTTTTGAGTCCAGCGGCGTGAGCGGCGTCGCAAATGCGCTTGAGCTGCGGCTTGTAGAAGCTTCGCCAATAGTCTGGCGAGAAGAACATGCCCTTGTCGTAGGCGATGTCGCCCCAGACGTATATACCACTAAGTCTGCCGGCCGCGGCCGCGATCTGTCCTTTGACGACGCCGACCGCAAACTCTCCCAACCGCTCGATGAACTTCGCCATTCTTCCAGGCGCCTCGGCCAGCTTGAAGAGGACATTCTCTGTGCCCATGATGCGCCAGATCGTCTCGTGAGGTTCGCAGACGCTGCCAAACACACAGAAGTCGTCGGCATAGGCGCTGACCCTGTCCACGAATGAGGGCAGTCCCAGGTTCAGCGTGTCCGCGACCGAGTTGATCTGATCGTCTAAGGCCGAGAAGTACCGCCTCTCATCAGCGGGATCATCGAACACGAAGGACTCCATCTGTTCATACGTCCTCGTGTCGAAATCCAGATAGAGGGGCATTGGGCATGAACTTCGCAGCTCGATCGTTGCCTCAAAGCCTGTTCTGACCACCTTGCGCTCCGATGAATCCTCCAGAACCTGGATGCCGGTGATATGCGGATCCATATTCGGGTTGATGACAACCATGTCCAGATCCCAGAAGCGATACGGATCAAAGTCGTCGCCGAAGCCCTTTTCTTCCTTCACCCTTCGTACGAAATTCGTCCAGAAGAACTCGCCCACAGGGACACGATCAGCTTCTCGGTGCTCGAGCGCTGCGAGGACTCGCTCCGTCTTGATCTGACCGTCGGTCATTGCGAATTCCCCTCAGGGTATAGCTTGCGGACAACTGACCTACTCGGGATCACAATACGCCCTCCATCCAGCGGAAAGCTGCCAGGAACATCCTTTCCTCAATATACACACTCGCGGGCCGCCTCGGCCATAGCCCGGATGTTCTCCAGCGGCGCCTCGAAAAAGTGATCGCATGTGGAACAAATATACCCTCCCTCGTGGCCGGCCGCCTCAAAGAGCCGATGCACCTCCGTCTTGACCTGTTCCGGAGTACCTTCTTCCAAAATCTGAATTGACTCAAGCCGCCGATCAAGCAGACCTTGTCGCCCATTCGCCGCTTTACTTCAGCGATGTCGCTCACATCGCCGCCTACTTCCGGACAACTCAGCGTTTCGGATGCGTCGCAGCCGTTCGCAACAATGAGTTCCAGCAATGGCATCATCCCGCCGCAGGTATGGTATGTCACCTTGCAGCCAATGGCGTGCAAAGCGTCATGCATTTGCCGGGCGTAGGGGAGGCAGAATTCCTCGTGCATTTTGGGAGAGATAACCGTGCTGGAGCCCGCTCCACCGCCGGTTTCGATCAGGTCGAACTTGGCGCCGTCAAGAGAATCTTCAATGAATTTCAGCTTCTTTTGCAGTAGCGCATCCAGCAAACGGTGCACCCACGCCGGGTCATCCATCGCGGCATAGATCATCCGCTCCTCACCGTACAGGCAGCACGCGTGCTGCCAGCAGCCTGCTTGATCGCCCCAGACGAACCCGCGAAGAATGCCGTCGTCGCCGAGATGGTCGTAGACTTCGCTTACGGCCTTCTTGTTTAGCTTTGGCACAGGCACGTACTTCTCGATCAGGTCCACATCCTCCGGTTCCTTGATGAGGTATTCCGTGATCCAGATGGTAGTCTTGTTACCGCCGGTCTTGTATGTCAGCGTCCCCCCGGGCGTACGAATTGTATGATGGATAATGCGATCATCGGGATTGTCTTTGACAACAGTAATCTCATCCTGCCACTCAGGCGTACTGCTGCCTTCCCCCGGCGGAGCAGGCATCCAGAACTGACCCACAGCCTCGAAGTAAACAACCGCCGCGTCCAGACCGAACTTCCGAAAGGCTTCCAGTTCGTCTATGCCGCCCAGATACTTGTCAAGATGGTACTTCTGCCACTGATGCACGCTGATTGGCAACCGGTCCGGGACTTCTCGGTTCAACGCCCTCAGCATCCGCTCCTTGCTTGTCACGATCTCATCCTCCGAAATCTCGATGTCCGCTTTCCCAGTGACCAGAGTGTACCATTTGAGCTACGCATGTCAACGCCAGCTGGATTTCCTCGTGCGAAGTGACCTAAAACAGCTGATAGCGTGCCGCATTTATGTGTGAGGACTTACGTCTCCAAAGGCGGACCTGTGATAGACAGCAGTGTGCAGGGCGTATCCTCAGCGGTTTCCCCGAGGATCGTCGGAAGTCGGTCGTCACCGTGAGAAGACCTTCATACTGAGTCGGGGGGAAGCTCGGGGCAAGACTTGTTCTAAGGCGCCCCTCACCTCGGGCCAGTTCGTGAGAAATGGGGCACGCATTTGCGGCAGGTAACCCATGGACAGTGGCGTGTCGCCAACTTCCGCCATTCAATCGCCCTACTCTGAACGAAAGGCGAGAAATGCTCGTAAACGTGCGCACTCTGAACGAAAGGCCGGAAACGCTTTTAGACGGCGTGACTGCCAGGAATACGCAAGCTTTTTCGCTTACCAGAGTGATGGGGGCCGTCGTGAGTCACCTGGAAAACATTAGTACGGCCGCACTGTCCATCCTCGACATGAAAAAACAGCAAAAATTAGCTTGACGCCTACGCGGTATCTGGCTATTAAACCATTACTAAACGCCGCAACGCCTGTATTCATAGTCGTACCTGGCCGCCCGACCGCGCGATGCAGGGATGCAGGACTTCGTCTCCGCGATCAGTTGCTTTGGGGACTTGTCCATGCATACAACCGGACGACGCGGGTCGAGTGGGCGCTTGTAAACGTCCAGCACCATTTCCATGTTCGCAACAAAACTGCCGTTTTGTGCCGGAGGAATTAGCCATCCCTTTCGCCGCCAGGGTTTGATTTCGTTTTTTTTAGAACGCGGCGCACCGTTTCGTGGGAGACGCTGTCAATGTACTCGAGCTCGACGACCTTGTCTGCCAACAACCTCAGAGACCACCTCGCGAAGCCTTCGGGCGGTTGGCTGCAACTCAATGCAACCAAATGCGATTCAAAATCCCCATCTGCTTTTTTGGCGTATATACGGCTTCCCCTTCTCCCGTTGAGCGCAACCTCAAGACCTTCCACGACAAATCGCTCCTTCACTCTGTCGATTTTTCTCATGCTTACATTCAGCACACAGGCCATTTCTTCGTTGGTCGAACGCTTCTTTTGGCTTTCGCCCTCATCGCACCCAAGTAGAATCAGGGCGTTGAGGATTCTTTGTGATTTGTGTTTGCCCTTGGCAGCGAGCCCTTCGAGAGCTTCGCGCTCATCTTTTGTAAGTGTCACGACGTATTTCTTCATATTCAATCCTCCCGGGTTGATTATGAAGATAATATACCACATTATTTGCGACATAACAAGTATGACATGACACTAGGCCTGGGTGTTCTTGGAATCTACTACTTCCAATCGAGAACTTACATACAAATAAACCACGACGGGGCTTTCTCCCTCCGGAGCGCTCCTTATCGCATGGTCATCATGAAAATGAAGTAAAAGACAGACAACTTCGGCTGAGCCCGGAGATTGAGATGTCAAGCGCGCGATGTTGAACTGGACAAGCCGATCGTGATACAGGGCCAACGCGTCACACAGGTCGGCAATCGCATGGGCACCATCACGGTGCTTTTTGGCATAAACATTGCCTTTTGTTCCACGGCAGCCCGCCCTGGCCCGCCGGCGCAATGATTACGTATACCATGAGCGAAGCCTGTCAAGTAGCCCGTGCGGGAACCTCTGCGTATCCGAGCGGGCCCAGCGGGATTCCTCGGATCGCCCATCATATCGGGCAAAGGAGAGAAGAATGATCTCAAGAAATCTGATTTGCTTAACGCTTGGACTGACGCTTTCATTGTGGCTGACTGACGCCCATTCGCAGAGTTCAGCCAGCTATGAAATCACGAAGTCCGTGATGTCAACCGGGGGTGGACGATCAACCTCCGCCAGCTATTCCCTGACCGGCACGTGCGGGCAGCCTTCGCCGGTGCATGTGTCGGAGAGCGAAAGCTACAACCTCGGCTCCGGCTTCTGGGGAGCTACCGTTCGCCTGTTCACCGTCGCCATCCAGAGCATAACCTATAACATCGCCGAAGGCGCTCGCATCGCCTGGCACAGCATCGCCGACGCCACTTATACGATCGAGTTCACCGACAGCCTCAGAGCCGCCTGGCCCGAACTCTCGACCCTCGCCGGCACGGGCGGCCTCATGGAATGGCTCGACGATGGTACCGAAACCGGCATCTCACCCACGGCCTCTGGCGTCCTCAAGCGCTTCTACCGCCTCCGCGGCGAACCGTGATCAAGGTTTTGGCGGACCGAAACCGGGGACGTTTTGGTGTGGAGCTGCTTTCAAGGCACTCCGAACAAGATTGTGCCGGATGTTGGACTAAACGTTTGGACAGTGACCTATCGTGCATTTCTTCTTCTTAACGGCGCCACAA
>JABMQX010000721.1 GCA_013203085.1 bacterium
CCGATGGCGAGGAGGGCCGGGCAGCGGCGTTTCTTGAGAGCGATAGCCTTGTGACGGTGCCGAGGACGCCTTTCATTCAGGTTTACGAGAACATGAGGAGGTTCGCTGTCCGGGTCAAGATAAAAGTGCCAAGCAAGCCTTCGGCGACGACATCGTGTTACCTGGTTCACAAATACCTCAACGGTGTCGGCTGGGTCTTTGGCCTGCTCTTTGATGAAGACGGCATGAGGCTCTGGGGTACGGTGAAAGCCCCGACAGATTCTTACAGTGAATCGACGACGAAGATTAGCTACGGGGAGTGGCACGAGCTCGCGTTCTCCTATGACGATTTTGGAGACAGGAAAACCCACATCTGGGCTGATGGGGTCGAGGTGATATACGATACGCACGATGCCTCGTCGGGCGACTTGTATTCTGACGCGAACGCGGAACTCGTGATAGGGAACTTGAGCGCGACTACAGATAGGTGTCTCTACGGCTACATCGAGAGGCTCATGCTTTACAGAAGGACCCTGGTCACCTCAGAACTCAGTGGCGGGGAACTGCTTTGCAAGTCGCGCGGTTGCATGCCGGTTCTCAGCCCTTCCGGGGGTAACTGGGACAGGACGACTTTGCGAGACCCGATCCTTTTGATGAATGAGAACGGCGAGATCGAAAAGGTGAATGGCCAATACGTCGTGTACTACACGGGGGGCTCTGCGTACCCTGATTACCGGATAGGCCGGGCGGTGAGCGATGACGGGGTTCACTGGACGAAAAGCCCCTCCGGCGCCCCGGTTCTGGATGTTGGGGAAACCGGGTCGTGGGACGAGAAGTATGTCGGCATGGGCACGGTAATAAAGATGAATCCCACCGACGGCGGGACTCACTATAGGCTCTACTACACCGGGCGAGACAACGCGGGCAACTTCGGTCTTGGCCTGGCGACATCAAGCGATGGAGTAAGTTTCACGAAGCACTCCGGAAACCCGCTCATCTCGGGGGACCAGTGGGACACGAATACTGATGCTCTGGCAGTCGCCTATGTGATTCAGCTTACGACAGGGCAATGGGCCCTGATGTTCGAGAGCAATTCGCCGTTTAAGATATACCTCGGCTTATCGGATGACGGTATCGCATGGACTCCGTCGAATGACGGCGACCCTGTGATGGAAGGGACGGCAGAGGAGTGGGACAGCAACGGCGTCGCCAATCCGAAGCTGTTCGAGCTTGCGCCGGGAAAATATCTCTTAGGGTTCAACGGGCAAGCCGGAAATGCGGAGTGGAACATCGGCTTCGCTTATTCTACCGACCTGATAAACTGGACAAAGTTCAGCGGCAATCCGGTCATGGTTCGGGGTCCCGCAGAATGGGAGCTGGCGCGTATCGAAAATGCCTTTATCGCAAAGCAGGACGTGGGCACGGACACAGTGAGGATGTGGTACTTCGGCGGGCCGGACTCGACCTTTTTCCGCATCGGCTACGCGACCTGCCCCCAGTCCGGCATGGATATCTTTGACATGATAGACGTAACGGGGTGGCAGAAACATGTCGAGCCGAATCTCTGCGAAGGTCGTTCGGTTCAACTCTGTGAGAGTGGCGGGGCAGCGAAACAGTTCCATCAGGCTAAGACGCTGACGGCGGAGGACTACGTCGTCTCCTTCCTCGCTTACACGGACGGCTCAGAGATTACCTCGGCGGACTTGGCGCCTTTCGCGGACACGGCGCTCAGCAACGAAATCAGCCAGTTTCACTACGAGCACCAGGGCGGAGGGATCTATCTCTGCTGGGGAACCTTCACGGCGACGGCAGCCGACTGGAATGTCGGAGTGGAGGTAAAGGCGAATAAGAGAGCCTATATCTCGCTGTTGACGTGTCTCAAAGGAGGCACGAGCAAGGCTTCGGGACCATATCCGAGAAGCCCTGTCGCCAACAGCACAACCGCGCCGAAGGCGCGGCAAGCCGACTCGTTGACGGTCGGCGGAAGCTCTAACTTCGACGGGAACAAGGGCACTCTGGATATCGAGTTGTATCCGATGTTTCCCTCGAATCTGGCGAACGATTTCGAGTTCTGCTGCGCACACTTTTATGGGGGAGCGGGAGAGGTCAGACTTTTCCGGGACACCCCGGACGAGATCAAGTTTCGAGTCCAAGGCAACGGGGACGACGAGACTGTCACGGGCACTGTGAGCTGGAATCGTGGCGACCGCGTGAAAATTCGCGTGGTATGGAATTGCCAGCAGACTCTCGACGGGACAAACTACATGCTGATTTTCGCAAGAGTCAACGGGGGCGATTGGACGCAGATCGGCGAGTGCCCGAGCCAGCCGACGGCTCCTTCATCCGACCAGACGCTGTACGTGGGCAGACGCGGGGATTCTGCCGGATATGAGGCAAATTCCTTCATCAGTTGGCTACGGATTTACGACCGAGCCTTGCTGAACCCGTCTTGGTGAAGCGGTAAAAGACCTCCGAGCTTAACGCAGAGGCGCAAAGGCGCAGAGAGGAACATGAGAAGGACCGTGGCGGGGCTGTCGCGAGGGCGTCTCGCCCTCGATTCTTTCCTACATCCTTTGCGCCTTTGCGACCACACCTTCGGCGTGGTTCTCTCTCGCCTTTCTCTCGCCAAGACGCCAAGGGTATTCGTGAGCAACTATTCAAAAGCAGTGTGGGTCAAGGCTTCTTCCCGTCGGGAGAGAGAAACTTCGGGTTCTGCCTGCCGTAATAGGGTTGGCGGTCCCATTCACCACCTTTGCCAAAGGCGCGAGGATCGCCCATCGCTTTCATCCAGTTATCCAAGTCAGCTCGCAGTTTTATCTTCGCTTCGGCATACTTGGCAAGACCAGCAACGTTTGTCAACTGGCCCGGATCCTCCTTGAGATCGTAGAGTTCATCCGGGGGGCGTTTGTCGAAGGCGAGTCGAAACAAATTGGTGACATTGCCTGCATCACGGTTTTGCATCATGAAAGTTTTTGTGGGCGAACCGTCAATGTCGCCATATATTTTGGGATCACCAGCAGGCCAGCGATCGGGTTTGAAGTTGTGGATGTACATGAAACGATACGTCCTGATGGCCCGGCAAGGATAGCCCAGTCCGCCTTTGCGACAGAAGGCGTGCCGCTCGCGACCAGTGAAGACCCTGTCCCGCTTCGGGTCAACGCGGCCTTCTTTCTCCGAGACGAGCAGATCGAGGAAGCTTCTGCCGGACATCGCGGGCGGGGGTTTCAGCCCGGCTGCCTCGAGAAACGTCGGAGCGAAATCGGTGAAGCTAATGAAGTCGCGGATGGCCCTGCCGCCTTTGACCCTTGCAGGCCAGCGGACGGCGAGCGGCATTCGCGTCCCGTAATCGTAGAGGTTGGCTTTCGCCCGAGGGAAGGGCATGCCGTTGTCGCTTGTGATGGCGACGATGGTGTTGTCCAGGTTGCCGGCGGCTTCGAGCAGCTTCAGCATTTCAGCCACTTCCCGGTCAAACCTCTCCACTTCAAAGTAGTAGTCGAGGATATCGCTGCGAACTTCCGGAACATCGGGAAGGAACGGGGGGACCTTCACATCGTCGAGTTTTTTCCCGGAGCGCAGTCCGGAACCTTTGACGTACGACCGATGAGGGTCGTTGCTGCCGAACCAGAAGCAGAAGGGCTTTCCGGTTGGAACAGTTTTGAGGAACTGCTCGAAATTTCTGTATTGCTGTCCTGCGGGATTGCGGGTCCGGCCGCCCGGTTCGATGCGACCCGGCCCCCAACCTTTTCGCGTGAATCCGATGTGATAGCCCGCCGCCTGGAGAAGGTCGGGGAAGACTTCGAACTTTTTCGGCAAGGTGCTCCAGAGGTCGCCACCTTTTTCCAGTTGGGAGAACGCCCGGCCGGTCAGGATCGCTCCTCGGGATGGAGTGCAGGACGGCGCCGAGCAAAACGTATGGTTGAACAGGACCCCTTCCCTCGCGACCCTGTCGAATGCTGGTGTGTTCACAACCCGGTCACCATTGGCTCCGGTGTGCACCCAGGACTGATCATCGGAGATCGCAAAGAGGATGTTCGGGGGAGGATCGTTTTTGTTGAGTTTTCGCGCTGCGATAGCGTCAGGCGACGCTTCACGGGCAAGGGCGGTCCGGCCCGCGAAGGACCCTGTCAGAGCGCCCAAGCTGACCGTTCGTAGGAAATCGCGTCTGTCCATTTGGAACAACCTCCGAGGGTAAGGATAATACGTGCTGGTCAGGTGACTCACCGCTGATGGGTTGTACCACAGAAGCATGGTTACGTCAAAACCCATCTTAAGAACTATCTCGACAGCCTACCTCCTTCGGGTTATGCTTACTGTTGAGTGGACAAAACGCCGCTTATTTGGCATCCGCTTCTTCAGTTCGTACAAGGGGTCGGAATATCAGTGGCTGAACCGATTGCAGGAAGGGAGCGGCAAGATGAAAGACGGGAACGGCAGAACAGAACACAAAAGCCTCAAAGTCTCGCTGAGCAGAAGAGATTTTATGGGGTTGGTGGCGGGCGGTACAGCCGCTTTGGGCTTGCCGCATCTCGCGTCGGGAGCTGGCGGCTCATCCGGCGGCAAGGGGCCCAACATTGTGCTGATCATCACCGACGATCAAGGTTACGGGGACCTTGGCTGCCACGGTAACAACAAGGTCCGAACTCCGAACCTGGACCGGTTCGCGAAAGAGAGCGTCGAGTTGAGCCGGTTCTACGTCTGCCCGGTGTGTTCGCCCACGCGGGCCTCCTTAATGACGGGGCGATACAACTACCGTACAGGGGTGGTGGACACTTATCTGGGGCGTTCGATGATGCATCCGGACGAGGTTACGGTTGCGGAGCTACTGAGGACGGCTGGTTATCGCACGGGGATTTTTGGGAAATGGCATCTGGGCGACAACTATCCGTTGAGGTCTGTTGACCAGGGGTTTCAGGAGTCCCTGGTTCACAAGGGGGGCGGAATCGGTCAACCATCCGATCCGCCAGGCAACAGGTATTTCGACCCTATCTTGCAGGACAACGGCAAGGCTGAGAAGTGCAGGGGCTACTGTACCGACATCTTCACCGATGCCGCGATGCGGTTTATCGAGGAGAATCGTGATCGTCCGTTCTTCGTGTACCTTTCCACCAATGCCCCGCACACGCCCCTGCAAATTGACGATGCGTACGTCGCGCCCTACAAAGCCAAGGGGCTGGACGGCACGACGGCTAAAGTTTACGGCATGGTCACCAATATTGACGAGAATGTCGGTCGGCTGCTCGACAAGCTCACAGCGCTGAGCTTGGATGAGGACACGATTGTTATTTTCCTCACGGACAACGGCCCGCAGCAGAATCGTTACAACGCCAGCATGCGCGGGCGTAAAGGCGGCGTATATGAGGGCGGCATCCGCGTGCCATTTTTCGTTCGCTGGCCGGGGAGGCTCAAGGCAGGCAAGAAAGTTGAGCGCATCGCCGCGCACATTGACGTTTTGCCGACGCTCCTTGATGCCTGTGGAGTACCCGCGCCAACAGGACTGTCGCTGGACGGCGTAAGCCTGCTGCCGCTGCTGCGAGGAGATAGCGTCAGGTGGCGCGAGCGAACCCTTTACTTCCAGTGGCATCGAGGGGATAAGCCCGAGCTGTACCGCAACTCCGCCGCACGCTCGCAGCGATACAAGCTGGTTAATGGAGAAGGGCTTTACGATATCATCGCGGACCCGGGGGAACGGGATAACATCGCTGCAGAACATCCGGGCGCGGTGTCCCGAATGCGCAAAGGCTATGAAGAATGGTTTCGCGACGTGTCCGCTGCTCGCGGATATGAACCTCCGAGAATCCATCTGGGCACGCGGTTTGAGAATCCTGTTATCCTGACGCGCCAGGATTGGCGGGGGCCCCGCGCGGGATGGGGTGCGAATTCTCTCGGTTACTGGGAGGTTAAAGTGGCGCGGGGAGCAAGGTATGAGATTAAGCTTCAATTCGGGCGCGCTCGAAGCCCGGAAGTCGCGCACTTGAAAGTCGGCGGGATCGCGGTGAGCAAGAAGCTGAAGAAGGAGGCAACATCGTGCACATTTGAGTCCGTTCGCCTTGAACCGGGAGAGGCACGGCTCGAAGCATGGGTGGAAGCGGGGGAAAAGATCGTGGGCGTTTCCTACGTTGATGTGAAACGACTGGACTGATACAAGGAGAAGGAGAATGAAGAACATCAGCAGACG
>JABMQX010000722.1 GCA_013203085.1 bacterium
GACCGATGGCCCGTTGGCAACGTTTCGCGCCGCGCGGGATGCTGCGCGGAAGCTGGGTCCCAAGAAGCCGAGAAGGATTTTGGCGCGGGGTGGGGACTATTTTCTCGGACAAACCTTTGCGCTCGAGGCGCAAGACTCGGGGCTGACTATTGAAGCCGCCCCGGGCGAGAAGGCGGCGCTTTACGGTGGTCGGAAAGTGACGGGCTGGAAGCCTGACGGTGAGCACTTCTGGTCGGCGAAACTGCCAGAAGTCGCTGGAAAGCGTTGGGATTTCCGCATGCTTGTCGTGAATGGTCGGTTCTGCAAGCGTGCCCGCCTGCCCCGAAGCGGGTTCTTCACTCACCTGAGCGAGTTCAAGGTGCCGTGGATGAGTACCACTGGCGGCGGTTGGCGTCGCAAGCCCACACACGTTGAACTGACGACGCTGAAGTACTGCCCCGAAGACCTCGGACCCTGGCTCGCCACCGCCAACGCGGAGCTGACTGTTTATCACATGTGGGACGAATCAGTAGTCGGGGTGGCATCCATGGACGAAAAGGCTCACACTCTCACTTTTTCCAATCCCGCAGGACATCCTCCCGGAGCTTTCCGGGTCAATAAGTATGTTGTGTGGAATTTGCGAGAGGGGATGAACGAGCCGGGGCAGTGGTATCTCGATCGCACCTCAGGTAAGGTGGTGTATTGGCCTTTGACCGACGAGGACATGACCACTGCTAAAGTCATCGCGCCAACGATTGAGAGTATTCTGCGGGTGCGAGGTACAAAAGAATCGCCGGTTACGGACGTGACCCTGCGTAACCTCACTTTATCGGTTGCGGACACTCCGCTGATTGCGGGTGGCTTTGGCGCGGGAAAATTCGATGGGGCCGTGTCCCTCAGCTTTGCTCGCAACTGCCGTCTTCTGAATCTGACTGCAGTAAATGTCGCCGGCCAGGGGATCAAAGCGCGAAATTGCACAGACCTTCGCATCGAAAACTGTGAAGTGAGGGAGACCGGCGCATGCGGTATCATCGTTCGAGGCAGCGATGCCTTTGTCGCCGATAATCACGTTTTCAAGGTTGGCCTCCTTTACCCGAGCGCGATTGGCATCTGGTGCGGCGGGAAGGGAGCTGAGATAGCGCACAACGAGGTCCACGATACGCCTTATACGGCTATAGCCTGCGGCGGGGACGGGCATCGCATCGAGAACAACCTGATCTACCGCGCCATGAAGGAGTTGCACGACGGAGCTGGCATCTACATCACTTTCTGCAAAGGGATAATTCTCCGAGGGAATTTCATACGCGACATTGTGGACACCGGCGGCTACGGGGCCTCAGCCTATTATCTCGATGAACAAGCGGAAGCATGCCTGGTGGAAAACAACCTATCCCTGGGCGTGGCCCGTCCCTCCCATAACCACATGGCCAGGAACAACACTATTCGCAACAATGTCTTCATCAGCGACGGCGACGCCCGGCTCACCTTCCCCAAATCATCAGGATTCCGCTTCGAGAAAAACATCATCTACGCCAAAGGAAAAATCTCTGTGTCCAACCCGACGGCTATCACCATCTCTTCCTCCAACATCTTTTCCAGCCAAAAAGGAGTAGTCGAGGGAGCACCACCGGAGACGCTTCAAGCTGACCCATTGTTCGTTGACGCAGAAAACGGCGACTATCGCTTCACAGACGGGTCGGCAGCTCTGAAACTCGGCATAAAGCCTGTGGACGTAACCGGCGCCGGACGGCGAGGCGCCGCCGCCAACGCGGGGGAAACGGCTGCCCCGCGAAGGTAGCGTTACTCTTCGGGAAATTACCTGCAAAAACACAGCCACACCTGACACATCTCCAGACTACAATTCTTTCGTGAGATGGCTGGGCTTGGAACGCCTTTCGGCGACAAGTCGGACCGGCTGGGGGAGACTCCGACAGTCCGAACAGGGATGGAGAGCTTTACGACCTCAAGAACGGTCCCGGCGAAACAAACAACCCTTGTGGCGATGGAAGGCACTCCACGGTGACCGCTTCCGTGACCCGGCTGCTGAGCTTCTGGCATCAGGCGGCTTAAGGCCATCGTTCTCCGGTCGCGGCTGACTGGCGGTCGCCACAAGGTGCAATTTGCAGAGGGACCAGCTCGAAAATCGCAGTTGCGCCGGGAGCAAGCTGGGTGATGAAGCGACTGCGCCCGCCGACCATTTCGGTGGACACGCTCGCTCCATTCGCGACGGTCAGGTCAACTACCCGGGGATAGAAGTCGTTAAGCCAGATGACAGCGCGGACCTCCCTCTCAGCATCAAGGTTGATGGCGAAAAGGTATCTTCTCCTCTCAGAGTCCTCTCGGGAAACGAGCTGAACGGGTACTGCGTTTTCACACCAGGCTTCCCGTTCGGGAACGGTTTCTTTCAGAAGGGCGAGGAGCTTTTCTGTATCGGCTCGCGCCCCGATTCCTTTTGGAAAAACGATGACGCCTCCCTTCCAAACATTTTGCGGCGAGGCTGAGCCTGCGAAATCGGCGGAACGCGTAATCCAGAGGGGTCAATCTCCTTCGAGGCTCCCCCACTGCAGGAAGTATCTCGTCGAGCGAGCTGTATTCGCTTTGCCAGGCTTCGTTCAAAGCGGAGATGGTTCCGAACTTCCCGGCGAGGCATTTGCGAAAAGCTTCTCGGACGAATTCGCTGCCCGGGGCATCAGCGTCGTAATTGTGGAGGTCGGGTTCGTTGAACAGCTCGTAACACAGAACGTTTGGATTGTTACGGTAATGCTTGCCGAGAGCGCGAAAGTAGCTTTCCCATCTTTCTTGCTCAGCGGGGTCCCAGATGTTGAAGTCGAGGGCACCGAGCCCCGCTTGACCGATGTCGCTCTTGTAGCCCCGCGGCGGGGCAACATGCCGGCGTTACGTGACCTCTCCGCGCCTTTGCGCCTCTACTTCGCGCTCCTATTGCTCTCTTCCCTCCGGCAACAAGATATCCGCCCGCAACTGAGGCATCGCGAGACCCAAAAAAACGTTCTTCCCAGCCGGGGCCGTGGCGCGGTAATCTTACTCATCCTCTTTCTGCGCGGCGTGGACGACAGGCCGTTCTCCGTGTCCTCTGCGCTTCCTGGCTGTCTCTTTGACATCGCAGTCGGCTCGGCAGAACTGGCGCCGAGGGGGAGGAGCGACTGTAATGACCAGAGA
>JABMQX010000723.1 GCA_013203085.1 bacterium
CCCCAACGCTCCTGCCTATTCGCTTCCCATGCGGCTCAGCGAGATTGCCGGCGCGGAGGCTTTTTGCGCGCACTTCGGCCTGGACGACAACGCCAAAGAGGCTATCGAGCGCAACGGATTTGTAGTTGTGAGCAAGACAGACCCACGGGGCGAAATGTACGAGGACATGGTCGAACCATACGTGGACTTGAAAGAAAACATTCTACCGATCTTTGTCACATCGGACTCGCTCCTCCATCTCTATCACGTTCAGTTCGGTGAGATTCTGAGGTGCGTCGAGGAGAACGAGTTCTTTGCAAGTCTGGTATCCATGACGAACGCCTTGTTCGAGGAATCGCTCAGGCAATACGATTCCTTTTCCGGAGACCTGAAGGAAGCCGCGAAGAGGAACGTGGCTTACTTCACCGTCGCCATGAAACTCCTTGGCGAGGAGGTCAGCGTTCCCGATTTCGTTTCCGAGGAGGTGAGCAGCGAACTGGAAAAGATCGAGGCGCACTCCGGGTTCAGCCCCAGCCCCATCTTCATTTACAGAGAGGACTACTCGCAGTACGTTCCCAGGGGGCATTACACCCGAAGCGACACGTTGAAGAAGTATTTCAAGGCGATGATGTGGTATGGGAGGATAGCATTCCTCCTGAAGGGCAGCGAGTTGTGGGGGCCTATGGGAGAAGCCCTGATTTCGGTGGAGGACGCGAGGATTCAGACCATCCAGGGTTCGCTCATAACTCTCGCTCTCGACAGCCTCCAGACTGAGGGCAAACCGATTGCCGACATCTGGAATCGGATTTATGCCGTAACAGCTTTCTTCGTGGGCCTTGCCGATGACCTGACACCATACGAATACAAGGAGTCCATTCTGAAGGTCTTCGGCTCGCCGGTCAACGTGGACGATTTCAATGACAGCGATAAAATGTTCGATTTGAAGGTGGAGCTCGCCTTGCTCCGAAGTCCTCAGATCTACGGCGGCACGGGAGAAATCTACATCGTTCCGCCGGTCACACCGGCAAAACTCGACGAGGTTTTGGATAAGAGCAAGGGCCTACGCTTCATGGGGCAGAGGTTCATTCCCGATTCGTACATGTTTCAAAACCTCGTTTTTCCCGCAGTCCTGGACTACACAGGGTCGGGCAATCCCTTCACGCTGGGTGTGACGGGAATCGGTCGTCCGACGAGATGCTTCCCGAGGGGATTGGACGTTATGGCAGTCCTCGGCTCAGATCGAGCGTTGACAATTCTGGAGCGAGAGGGCGATACCGACTATGTGAACTACGACAAATCACTGAACGACCTGACTATCCAATTCGAGTCGTTCACCGAGGAAGACTGGAACAAGAACCTCTACTGGAGCTGGCTGTACACGCTGAAATCTCTGCTCGGCGCCTACGGCCAGGGCTATCCCGCCTTCATGCAAGGGAGTGCCTGGCAGGATAAGGAGCTGAATACGGCACTTGCTTCCTGGACGGAATTGAGGCATGACACGATTCTTTACGCAAAGCAGAGCTACACTCCGGGGGAGACAAGCATCCCACCGAAGCCCGACCGAGGATATGTCGAGCCGGTGCCCGAGTTTTACAGCCGACTTCTCGCTTTGACCCGGATGACGAGGGTCGGACTGGATGACATGAACGTTCTGGACTCCGAGCAAAGAGACAGGCTGCAAGGGCTGGAGGACGTCTTGAGCCGCTTGATGGTCATCTCGGTCGCGGAACTGGAGGGTACAGAGCTCAGCGAGGACGACTACGATTACATAGAGCATATTGGCTATACCTTGAAACCGCTGGTGGAAGGGCTTTCGGACGAGAAAGGCGCCGCGACCACCCTCATAGCCGATGTCCACACTGACATCAATTCCTATAGTGTTGTAGAAGAGGCGGTCGGCTACGTCAAGTTCATCGCCGTGGCTTACACGATTCCGGAAGGAAGGATCGTTATGGGAGCAGGCCCCGTCTTCTCCTATTACGAGTTCAAATGGCCGATGAACGACAGGTTGACCGACGAGAAATGGACAGAGATGCTCGAAAAGGGAACCAATCCGCCCGGGCCGGATTGGACCAACAGCTTCATGCACCCTGTGACGCTGCCCCTTCGGAATAGCGACGATACGGACAGCGACAACCTCTCCGATACCTGGGAAAAGTCAATATGGGGCGGCATAGAAGTTGTCAACGACCCGAAGGGCGATTACGATAACGATGGTTTTACGAACGAAGAAGAATGTCACGCCGGAACGCGTCCCGACGACCCGGACTCCTCACTTCGCCTGCTCGATGTCGTACCGGAAGAGTTGGGCACCCTTCTTCGCTGGAGCAGCGTTGCCGGGAGACGCTACCGCGTTTCCTACTCGGACGATCTGCGGAGATGGCATCTGCTGGGGACCCCGGTTACTGCTGAGGATGAAACCGCCGACTTCTCGGATCCGGGAGCGCCATCCCTCAACCGGCGCTTCTATCGGGTGAACGTCATTCCATAGACTGCGTTTGGCGAACGCTTACCGCAGACGCTTCTTTCCCATTGCTGTGTCGCTGCATCTCTCCTGCCAATGTGCGCCGGGAAAGAACAAGTCCTATCCCTCGCCCAACCCAAGGATGCAGAAACATCCACGCGGGGGCGCTCTTTCGACTCGCCAAGCCTTTTGTGGAGCCAGATGGGGCGCCATGATCTCCGCGGTCACTTTGTCCTTCTGCGCAAGCTTTGCCTGCAGGGCCGAGACCTTTTTCTCAAGCTTTCGGGTCTGTCCATCACCCTGCCACTCAAAGGCCGCTGTCCCGGTTTGAGAAAACGCCTTCTGCCAGCGATGGAACACCGTATGATGCAACACGTACTCGTCGCAGAGGTTCTCCGA
>JABMQX010000724.1 GCA_013203085.1 bacterium
CTTTGAACCCCGGCACATCGCCGGAGACCCGCAGTAGTTCTCCGCCGACGAATTTCACGTCAGGGGCTTTCTTTTGCAGCTCAGCCAGCCACCCTTCTATCTTTCGGATTTCGGCTTGGACGTCGAGCTTGGGCGTTGGCCAACTGGGCACCGGCTTCGCCAAATAAACTTTCCTGACCACGATTTTCGTCGGGAAGGGCTTGAAGGGGTCAACCTCCGCCGCCCCGGCGCGTCCGAGTTCGCTCAGCCCTGCCAGAGCCGCAGCCCCACCCATCGTAGTCCCAATGAACTGTCGCCTCGTTATTCCATCCATTGCTTCTACTCCTTTCAACAATCATGCTCTGCACTTCGCAATCACGTGTGGAGATGCCGCGGCAGCTCTTTCACGCTGGACCACAAAGGGTGATACATCGCGCAAAGAACTCTTCTGCCACAGTTCACGAGCGTCAGCTCTGGCCGGATTGCTCAGATTTCTCGGATGCTTATGTTAGCTCCTCCGGTTCCGTTGGCTCTTTCGCAGCTTCTTCTTCCGCCTTTGGCGACTCACGGAAAACCGTGAGGTAGGCGATGGCGCAAGCCACGGTCAGGAAAACCGGCACCAAGAAAACTCCTGTGTAGTTTGTTGTCCTCACGCCCTCCACGGTTTTCGTGAAGAGGTCCCCGATCCATCCTGTGAAGTAGCTGCCCACGAACAAGCCGAAGCCGAACGTGGCGAAGAGCCAAAGGCTCTGGGCTGAAGCACGGATGTCCGAACTGGCCACGGAATTGACGTAGATCATTCCCACGACGAAGAAGAAAACGTAACAGAAACCGTGAAAGCCCAGCGATGCCAGGACCACCCATGTGGGCAGCCCGAGGGGCCCGGCGAGGGCAAAGACGACATATCGTATAGGCCATGCGATGGCTCCCAGTGCCAGTACCTTGCGATATCCCAGGCGGGCAAGTACGAAGGCGAGCGACAGCATCACACCAGCCTCAACGATCTGAGCAAGGGTTGTCCACGCCGGCACCCGGGCCGCTGGCACTCCGAGGCTCTCAAGGAACGGCGTGACGAGCATGTAATAGAACTGGAGCTGGGTGGCTACAACCACCCCGATGATAATGAAAGTGGCGAAGCGCCAGTCTTTCATCAACTTCAAGGCTTCCAGGAAGGCCCAGGGCTTCTCCTTCTTCTTCGCAGGCGGGGTGTGCGGCAAGAATATGGAAGCGACGCCCAAGGCTAACGCAAAGATGCCAGCGAGATAAAGGCAGACATAGCCTTTCTTCACGGGGTCTCCGCGCAGTAGATGTAGCCAAAGGGCCAGGATAAGCAAGGCTACAACCCAACCGATGGACCCCCAGACTCGGATGGAACCGAACTCTTTGTCCGGATCACGGAGATGGTGAAAACAAATGGAGTTCGCGACCGCGAGGGTCGGCGCAAAGAACAATGAAAAAGCCAACATAAGGACGTAAAGGCTGCCCACGCTCTCGACGGACGCCATGACCAGCAACAACACGCCACACGCGAGGTTGGCAACAACCATGAACCACTGTGAGGGTACCCATCGGTCTGCAATTTGTCCCCCGATGAAAGGTGAAATGATAGTAGCCAGAGGCATCGCACTGAATATCACTCCGACGGCGGTCACCGTAAAGAGGAGGCCTCCGATTAGGTAAAGGGGAAGGTAGACCACCCACGCGCCCCAGATCGCGAACTGCAGGAACATCATCAGACTAAGTCGCCACCTAAGATTCCATTTCATTTTTGCCTCCTGTACAATTTCGGGTCAGGAAACGTGCCGGACCAGTTTTCTCACCTGCGCCGATCCGCCATGATTAAGAAGCCCATAGGAGAACGAAAAAACTTGTTCTCCGGCAGACTGCCGAATGCTAACAAACATGAGCAAGACGGTAAAGCGTTTTTGTGGAGTTTCCCTTGGCGGGATCAGGTCATGCCCCAGCCGACAAGGGCTACTCATTGCGGCAGGCGGCGAGGAGCTCGTCCAGCGTCGAAAGCCCGACGCACTGGACGGAATCGGCGGCGCCGTAATAAATCTTCACCGAGCCGTCATCCTCCAAAATGGCGGCATTGGTGAAAACCACGCTCGGCGTCTGGCCGCTCAGCTCGTATTCCATCTGCGGGACGAGGATGGCTCGCTCCGCCTTCGCCACAACCTTAGAAGGGTCATCGAGGTCGAGGAGAAAAACGCCGCTCTGGTAAACATAGTGCTGCGCGCATTGCGTCCGCACGCCGTGAAAGATGGTCAGCCAACCTTCGCTTGTGCGGATGGGAACCGCCCCCGGACCGATTTTCTTCCACGCCCAACGAAAATCTTCTCTGCCGATGACACACTTGCTCCTTCCCCAATGGACAAGGTCCGGCGAGTAGGAGACCCAGATGTCGCCATCGCCGCCGCTGCCGATGTTGGGCCGGTCAAGTCGGACGTATTCCCCATTGATCTTCTCGGGGAAAAGCACCCCATTGCGATTATCCGGCTCAGAAATACATCCCATCCACTCGAACTCGTCGAAATCAATCGTGCGAAAAAGCCCTAAGCGACAGGCGTGCTTGCTGTGAGCGGCATGGACGATGTAGAAGACTCCGTCGAGCTTCGTAACCCTCGGGTCATAGTATGTTCGGAACGAATACTCCTTGAACTCCGGGTCGTCGAGAGGGACCTTCACGGGCATTGGGCGCGGCGTGAAGTGGAAACCGTCCTCGCTATCCGCAACCCACATGTAGGCATACAGGGCGGAGTCTTCCACGCGGCAAACCATGATGTATCGGCCCTCGTCCTTGATGACACCGCTGTTGAAGACCCACGTAATGTCGCCCGGAAAATCCGCTCCGGTCAGAATGGGATTGCCCTCATAGCGACGGACAATTTCTTTCGGTCTTTTCGGATCGAACGGATGAAAGATAGAAGGCACGATATTCCTCCTGTTCAACGCGAGGCCGCCTGCTCGCCGAAAGCCTGTGACGGTGAGTCGGCGCTAATCCCACAGCGCTCTGCGACAGCGTCTCAGCTTCCGGCGAGGGAAACCTTCATCCTGCGGCGACAGTTAGAGCTTGATCTCTGTTTCCAGCTTTTCGTTCGCCTTCATCATCTCATCCCAGGTAACGACTTTTTCGGAGTAAGCCGCCATGCGCCCCAGGATGCTTGTGAGGTTGCTCCTCACGGATTCCTCTGCGTTATTGAGGTATTCTCCTGTTTCGATGCTCTTGACGAAATCCTTGACGTTGGTGATGGCGCCTTCCGCATAGATGTTCTTTGTGTCGCCGCCTTTCCAGGGCGAACGTCCGGTGATCTTCACCGAACCGCCGTAGTGAGAATCCACGGTGCCGCGGGTCCCGTAAACTCGCATGCACATATCGTGGAAACCTTCGATGAATTGACTGGAGCTGAAGTCAATTCTCACATCGTTGGGATACCAGTAGATGACGATAAAGTGGTCCCAACAATCGCCCACATCGGTTCTCCCTTTACGGCCTCCGGTGCCGGTAGCCTTGACCGGATGAGATTGCAGATACCAGTTGGAAACGTCGAGGACGTGTATGTTTTGCTCGACGATGATGTCCCCTGAGATGGTTTTGTCGAAGACCCAGTTGCGGAGCCTCGCCTCGCCGGGGGACATGCCGGCGCGAGCCTGACTGCCGAGCCTGCCTGTCTGATAGAATATCTGGCCGCAGACCGGAACGCCTATGGCGCCTTCGTGAACTCGCTTCGCTGCTTCGATGAAATGAGGCTCGGATCGCGTTTGAAAATCGACCAGAAAGCTCAATTTCCCACTTGCCTTCTTGCTGCTGGCGAGGATGCTCTTACAACCGGGGACGTCAACCGCCGCCGGCTTTGCCAGATACACGTGCTTATTCGCGGCGACCGCTGCGTCAACCTGCTCCGGATGAAAATACGGAGGGCTGGTTATCACGACACCGTCAACGTCGAGCTCCAGCAGTCCCTTGTATCCGTCGAGCCCCCTGAAAAGGCGCCCTTTATCCAGTTTGAACATCCGCCGTGTGTACTCGAGCCTGTCGGCGAACGGGTCAGCGGCCCCGATGATCCTGGCCTTGGTCTGTTCCGGGAAAAACCTCCCCACGAATCTTCCGCGGCCGCCGCATCCCATGATGCCTATCTGGGGAGCCGAATTGGCGGGCATCCCGAAAACTGACTTCGGTTTGACGACGAGCAGGCCGGCTGTTGCCGCTGCCGCCCCTTTCACGAACTGACGCCGGGAAAGATTTCCATCCTTGTTCTCGCTCATGGTGATTCTCCTCTTGCTCGATGAGTGTAACCTTCGGGCACAAGCCCACAGGAATACAAGTGCTTCCTCACGCCCGAATGGTAGCACCTTTCCTCCTCGCCGACAACTTTCTCTTGGGTGTGGCTGTTTTTGGGCAATGCCATGCGGAACATCATCAACAACTGAAACCCTGAGCGTGATATAATCACGAATAATTGCCGGAAACGATCAAGTCACCTTTCGGCGGCGACCCGAGGATCGGTTCCCGGGGAGTTCCGGAATCTATACAGGAGAAATCGAGCGGTGACCATCTACATTTCTTTGTTGTTCATTATTGCAGCGCTCCTTTTGCCCCGAAGCTCGAGTCCCGCAGACCTGCGTGTCTGGGCTGTTGACGACGCCGTAAGGATCGATCCGCAGACGGGAAGGGCCTTCGAGGAGAGTGATATTTACCCGTCGGAACTGCGAATCAAGCCCGGATATCGGGATAGAAACTGGGTTTTCGACAGCGCAGCTCGCCGGGTAAGTCTTGCGGGGGCTAAGAACGAAGTCCTTGCGTTTCAGCTCCAGATTGAGTCGAGGACGCCGCTGAAGGCCGTCACCGTCGCCATTTCTGACCTGCAAGGTCCGGCGCCTTTCCCTGCCGAGAACAATATCCGACTCTTCAAGGAATGGTACATAGAGGTCAAGCAGCCATCGTACGGAGAATCCTCCTCCGTCGGTTTTGACTGTTTAGGGCCGGGCTGGTATCCGGACCCTTTGACTCCCCTCGACCAACCGATGAAACGCGATTTCTCCATGCCCTTCGAACTTCCGGACAAAGCGAACGGCATTCCGGGGCAGAATGTTCAAGGTGTCTGGGTGGACATCTACATCCCTCGCGACCAGAAGGCGGGGTCCTACATAGGCGACATCAGCGTGAAAGCTCTAAGCGGCGCCGAAATCCTGAAAACTTCCCTCGAATTGAGACTCAACGTCTTTTCCTTCACTTTGCCGGACGAGAATCATCTCGGAATAAGCCTCAACGATTACGGTTCCATCAGCCCCCGGCGAATGCCAAAGAAGAAGCTCTGGGCTTTCTACCAGATGTGCCGGCGCCACAGGTGTGTCCTCGACGTGCTTTACAACGCCCCAAAGGTCTCGGGCACGGGAAACGAATTGGAGATAGACTGGAGCGAATACGATGTAACCTTCGGCTCACTCTTTGACGGGACAGCCTTCACCGAAAAACATGGATACCATGGTCCCGGCGAGGGTGTTCCCTTGGAGCGAATTTACCTCCCCTTTGAATCCAGCCCAAGTTGGGCCTGGCCTCGCCCCTCCGATGAGATGTGGACACAGAAATATGAGCTGGCTGTGAAAAAGGCTCTCCGCATGTTTGAGGAGCATTTCTTGCAGAAGGGCTGGACCCGCACGAAGTTCATGTTGTTCTACAATCGCTATGACGAGTCCGCCCGCCTCAAGGAAATCAGCTATTTTGCCCGACTTCTCCGAGAAGCGGGGCTAAAAGAGCCGCAGCGGTTTCTCTACCGAGTGGA